>CAIYWO010000234.1 GCA_903929925.1 uncultured beta proteobacterium
GATCGTACCGGCCCGGTTCATCTCGATCGCTTGATCTGGCCGTACCCAAACCTGCCCAACTGTTTCATGATTGTCTTGCACCGCCGTTTGGCCCTCTGGTGCTTGTGCAACGAAAAACCTTGTGTCATAGCGTTTGGGGCGGCCTGCCTGCGTAATCCAGTGGCTGTAATAGGCGATTTTGTCGGTTGCCGCTCTAAATTGCTCAGCCTTCAAGATGTCGGCGAAGCTGAGCTTGTTTTGCGCCATCTCTAGCCTGAGGTTAGCCAGCCGGTCAGCATCCTCACCATGCAGACGGACGAGGTCTTGGTCATGACGATAGCCTAGCAGCAAGCCTGACTCTTCAAAGCACTCTCTGATTGCCGCAATCCAGTAGGCTAGGCCACCTTGCTCAATCCCAAGCATCTGACTGGCGCGCTGGTCATCGAGGTCGACACAAAGCGATGCGATTTCCTCATGGTGATCTGTGGGATCCACCGCACCGCCGGGGAATACATGCATACCAGTCGCGAAGTCGACGGCCGTCGTGCGCTGCATCATTAAAACTTCTATCCCATCACTGCTGTTACGGGCAAGAATAATCGTCGCGGCCGGACGAGGTTTGACGGGTGCTTGTTTCATTGACTCTGCTGCTATTTAGAAGGTGCTGACACAACGGCGGTGCCGATCATGGAGTCACGCGAGACGAGCTCCGCTAGCTGCGCTTGGGTCATGTCCTCTGTGCCGGCTGGTCGATTGGGTAGCACCAGAAAGCGCAGATCGGCAGTGCTGTCTGAAACGCGCACTTCAACCTCATCGGGCAATACTGTGCCGAACTCTGCCAACACCTTTCGAGGCTCGACGACCACGCGCGAACGGTAGTCGAGTGATTTATACCAAGCGGGCGGAATACCTAAGAGCATGCGTGGGTAGCACGAGCAAAGTGTACAGACCACAACGTTATGGACTGTCGGCGTATTTTCCAAAACAACGAGGTCGAGAGGTGTCGTGATGTCTAACTCAAAAGACTCGTTGATGGCTTTGAGTGGATCGGCCAAAAGCTTCTTCTTGAAGTCTGGTTCGCTCCAGGCTTTGGCGACAATCTTTCCACCAATAGCTGGGGTCAGACTGTCCTGATAGTCGATCTGTCGGTGCAGTTCTTCAGCGCTAATGATTCCTTTCTCATCTAGTAATTCACGTATTGCTGTTTGCAGCAGCACTTCGTACCGATCGTACCCATCGTCGTCGTCTGGTGCGGGCGGTGAGTGCGGGTGACTGTGCGGTTTGCCGTGATCATGATGATGGTGGTCGTGATCGTGATCGTGGTCGTGGTCGTGGTGATGTGAACCGCTCATTTTGTTTCTCCTGCAACGGGTTCGATCCAGTGTTCGTAAATGTCAGCAACGACTGTATCGTTTTCGCCGCCAACGTAGTTTGGCCAAACATCTATTTGCTTGAATTTCACGCGGTACAAAATACGCATCGGTAAACCGGGTTTGTGAAAAGCGAGTAGAGAGGGGTCCCGAAAGAGACCGCGAACCTCAGCGATTTCGCCTTTCGCACCGCGTAAGTAAAACGGGGTGCGGCAGTGCGCTTCGGGTGGTTGCTTTCGGATGCGCACGGCGGCGCCGAGCGGGAGTGCGTGTCCTGCGCGAGGGGGCAGTGCGTTCATAGTTTCCCCGTCTTTGCTAGGCGTACCCGCAGTTCGGCGACACGGTCATCGATCTCTTTCGCAGTCACGAGTTGCTGTTCGACAATGAGATCCCGAACGGCGCGAATCCACTTGTCGTAATAGAGCATGCTTTTGTAGTCCTCAGCGGTGTTGGACTCAATCGCGCGTCGCATTGCATCGCTGGTGAATACGCCGAGCTTTGGACCAGAGAGTATTTTTTGTAGTGCATCCACACGTTTCTCGTGCAGCGTGCTAGGGTGTTCGTCTAGGCAGACCGGACCTGCGGGTTGACCGCCTAGGTCGTTGACTTTTCTTTCCATGGTGTTTGCTCGGTTAAAAGTGTCGATGCGCAAAGCGTGGCATGGGCTACGCTGATACCTGATTCTATTATCTTGCGCCGTCCTTTGCCTGTCATTTGCTCTGCTGCATCGCAACAATGCATTTCTAGTCTTGAAATATGCCAAAATCGCCGCTCGATTCCCGATAAAAAGGACTGCTGTGAGCGATTATTTTTATGAACCCAGTAAAGGGCATGGCCTGCCGCACAATCCGTTCAAAGCAATCGTGGCGCCGCGCCCGATTGGTTGGATTTCAAGCATTGATAAGCAAGGCCGGGTCAACTTAGCGCCTTACAGCTTTTTCAATGCGTTTGCTGAGACGCCACCCGTCATCGGTTTTTGCACAAGCTTCGTACGAAAAGACAGCGTAAACAATATCGATGAGACTGGCGAATTTGTTGCGAACTTTTGTGGTGCGGATATGGCGCAGGAGATGAACATCACCTCCGCTTCGGTCGATCCTGGTGTAGATGAAATGAAATTGGCGGGCTTAGATGCCGAGGCCTCAACGCTCGTGAAGCCACCGCGCATCAAAAATGCGATTGCTGCTCTGGAATGTAAATTAATCAATACAACGCAACTCACAAACGCCAAGGGCGAGTTGATTAATACATGGCTCACCCTTGGTGAGGTGATCGGTGTGCATATCAATCCCGCATTTCTGAAGAACGGAATCTTTGATACGGCAGCTGCGCGCCCACTTGGTCGTTGCGGTTATCAAGGCGACTACGTTGAGGTCAATACATTGTTTGAAATGATCCGACCTAAAGAATACAAGCCGGCCAGTAAATAGCACTTTGAAGGTGAACGGCGGACTACAGATGACTTCACATCAGTAAGCGCATTGCACGATAAGTCGTGTAGCCGCCGAGCACTAACAGCGTTACAAAAAAGTATTTACGGAATTGCTCTTGCGCAATGCGTTGGCGTAAGGCCTGGCCAAGAAACATACCTATAAAGGCCGGGATGAGCGCAAGCAAAGAGGTCGTCGCAACGGCCATGCGAAACTCACCCGTGACTAATAAGCCGATTGCGAGCGCACAGGATGAGATGGTGAAGGATAAGCCTAGCGCTTGTATCAAATCGTCTTTTTTGAGCCCTAACGAGGTGAAATAAGGCGCGACAGGGAGTGCAGAGATGCCCGTTGCACCCATCAGAACACCCGTCACGACACCCGTCACCGGCGACAGCCATCGCTCCGTGCTGGCAGATATGTGGACCTTGGCAGAACTCAGACCATACAGCCCATAACAGACAAGCACGGCACCAAGCACCGCCGTAACGATGTCTGTATTGCCAAACACGATGAAGCTCACGCCGAAGGGCGTTCCAACGCAAATCCCTAAAAGCAGAGTGCCGAACCGCTTGAGCAAGCCCCGAAAATTTGGCCCTGCGATCAGTTGCCAGACATTTGTAATCAGCGAAGGAAGCACAAGCATTGCTGCCGCTTCAACGGGTGCGATCACAAGACCGAGGAGTCCGATGGCAATCGTCGGGAGTCCCATCCCGATTACGCCTTTGACTAGTCCTGCCAAGATGAAGATAGCAGTCACTAAAATAATCGCAGATATTGATATCGAGTCGGTCATGAGGGCATTAAACTTCATAAAGTCGAGCCCGTAGAGTAATCCACAATTGAGGTGTTTCTTTGCAACTATCGTCCTTGCCTACGATCATTGAGTCTCCAAGTGCCTGGATAGGCCCGCGGGTGTGTGCCGAGAGCACATGGATACATTCGCTGGATGATGAAGAGCTGCGAGAGCTCGAGCGCGCCGCACAGTTTTACTTAGAAAAATCTGACGACATCAGCAAAATTCGACGGCAAGACTTTGCGTTGCCTACGCTTGGGGCACGGCTACGCCGCATACATGATGCGTTAATACACGGAACCGGTTTTGCGTTACTTCGGGCTTTGCCGGTATCGACATGGTCTAAGCCTGTCACGGCGGCGGTGTTTTTTGGGATTGGTCAACATCTAGGCTTCGCCCGTCCACAAAACGCAAGAGGGCATGTGCTCGGCCACGTGATCGACATGGGCCTACGTGCCGATGACCCGAATGTCAGGATTTATCAAACGCACGCCCGGCAAACCTTCCATACGGACTCCAGCGATATTGTCGGGCTCGTTTGCTTGCAGCAAGCGCGCAGTGGCGGGGACTCCGCTTTAGTTTCCTCAAATACGATTTACAACGAGATGCGTCGTGATCATCCTGAGTTGGCTGCGGCGCTCTTTGATTCAATCGCGACAGATCGTCGTGGCGAAATCGCTTCGGGACAAAAGCCATTTTTCGAAATCCCAGTGTTTACGTGGCATGCTGGAATGATGTCGACGATTTATCAGCGGCAATACATTGATTCAGCACAGCGCTTTGATGACGCGATGCGCTTGACACCGTTGCATATTGAGGCGCTCGATTGCTTTGATGCGTTGGCTAATGACGCACGCTTGAATTTCTTGATGCGGCTCGAACCCGGTGACATGCAGTTTGTACACAATCACACGCTGTTGCATGATCGCACTGCGTTTGAGGATTGGGCTGAGCCCGAGCGTAAACGACACCTTTTAAGGTTATGGTTGTCGTCGCCCGAGGCGCGTCCCTTGCCTGAGGTCTGGGCGCAGCGCTATGGAACGATCGAGCCGGGTGTGCGCGGTGGCGTCACAATACCGGAGGCGGCCTGGAATGCGCCGCTCGCTCCGGTTTGAAAGTGATGTGTTGGCGGCTTAGTCAGCGTAGCCAGGTAGTTCGCGATCTAATACACGCATCATCGCTTCGAAGTAGAGATTGTCGCGTGTCTCGCGGTCATGCCTGTCATCAGGTGCCGGACGGTTGACGGCCGCAATGACGTCTTCCGATAAAATTTTAATTGGCTTGCCAGTACTCATCGCGAGTACTTGTGCGCGGCAAATACGCTCTAGTTTATAGAGACGTTTGTAGGCTTGCGCGACGGTGTCACCCACAACGAGGACGCCGTGATTTTTCATGAACAACACTTTTTTGTCGCCGATTGCAGCAGCTAACCTTTCGCCTTCATCAAGAAAGTCAGCCGTGCCTGTGTAGGTGTCGTCGTAAGCGATCATGCCATGATAGAACGCAGCTGTTTGGCTCGCGGCGAGAAGACGGTTGTCTTCCAGCATATTGAGCGCCACAGCCCAGTTCTGGTGGGTGTGCAGCACGACGTTCGCGCCAGTAATGCGGTGAATCGGGGCGTGGATGCATTGTGCTGACAATTCAACGACACCCTCTCCCTCGAGCGTTTCACCTTTTTCGTTGAAGCTCATCATGTCGCTCGCGCGAGCTTCTGACCAGTGACGTCCAAAAGGGAGAATCAGGTAACGGTCTTTGTGTCCCGGCACAATCATGGTGAAGTGATTGTCGATGCCTTCGTGCAGATCGTCTAGGACGGCGAGTCGGTTTGCCGCGGCCAGATGAATTTTGGCTTGTCGGATTGCATCAATGTTTTGTTTTGTATTGAGGTTATGCACAGACATGATGTGTCCCTATTTTGATGAGTAGAAAGAAAGAGATGGGTTGTTATGCACCTTGGCGCTCGCGAGTGATGTCAGGCAAGAACCACGCGACGACGCCTATTGCAGGCAAGTAAGAGCAAATTTGATAGACCGTCGTGATCCCGTAGGCATCAGCTAAACCGCCCATGATGGCTGCGCCTAGTCCACCTAGACCAAACGCAAAACCAAAGAACATGCCCGACACGAAACCGACTCGACCCGGGAGCACCTCGTGGGCATAGACCAAAATGGCTGGAAATGCGGAGGCTGTGAGTAAGCCGATAATGACAGTCAAGACGCCAGTCCAGAACAGATCTGCATAAGGCATCGCCATCGTAAAGGGCAGCACACCAAGAATCGAGATCCAGATCATGGGTCGGCGGCCAATTCGGTCGGTCAGCGCTCCACCGAGCAACGTGCCTACTGCGATTGCCGCCATGAAAATAAATAGTTGAACTTGCGCTGCCTGAACCGGTAAGTCAAAGCGTTCGATTAAATAAAAAGTAAAGAAGGATGTGAGGCTCGAGCTATATACATTTTTGGAAAACAGCAGAAGCATCAAGATTGTGATGAGAAACAGCACGCGGCCGCGTGAGAGCGACCGCAGATTGCCGGCTGCCTGTGCCGCCGCCTGCACGCGTGGCTTGATGTTCGCGCGATACCAGCCGCCCACGCGTGTTAGTAGAGCCATCGCGATTAATGCTGCTACGGACACCCAAGCGATTGCGCCTTGTCCGTGCGGTAAGACAATAAAGGCCGCCAAGAGCGGCCCGACTGCTTGCCCGAGATTGCCGCCTACCTGGAAAAGCGCTTGTGCGGTGCCAAACCGCCCGCCAGAGGCCATACGTGCAACGCGTGAGGCTTCCGGATGGAAAATAGCCGAGCCGGTGCCGACTAATGCGGCAGCAAACAGCACCGCCGCATAGCTTTGCGCAATCGATAGCAACAGCAATCCAATCAGCGTGGACCCCATCCCAATCGCCAGGGAGAAAGGCATAGGCCGTTTGTCGGTGTAGGCCCCGACAGTCGGTTGGAGCAGGGATGCTGTTAACTGGAAAGCCAGCGTGATCAGGCCGATCTGAGTGAAGTCCAGATCAAATTCTTCTTTTAACAATGGATACAGGGCCGGAATGAGGGACTGTATGAGGTCGTTGAGCAGGTGGCACACACTGAGCGCCACCAAAATCGGCATTGCAGCGGCTTGAGCGCTTGGCGCTGAAGGAGGGGGGGTGTTGCTGGTTGGGGAGGCTACAGTAGTCATCGCCTGATTCTAAGCAGGCCGAGGTTGTTTTGGCAACAGATTATCTGCGCGGGGCATCTATTTCGTTCAGACGCCCCACGCATCACTGGGGGTTACTCTGCTTTGACATTGGCTTGAGTAATGACTTTGCCCCATTTGGCAACTTCATCCTCCAGGAACTTGGCTGTCTCGGCAGGGTTCTTCCCCATGGGAATGATGCCCAGTTCATTGAAGCGGGCTACGATTTCAGGGCTCTGTAAAGCCTGTGCGACCGCCTTTGAGAGCTTATCTACGATCGCAGGTGGCGTCCCAGGAGGGGCGAAGTACATCACCCAGCTGGAGGACTCGATCCGCGGGCCACCGGCCTCAACGATGGTCGGCACTTCAGGCGCTGCGGGTAGCCGCTTGTCTGCAAACATCGCTAGGGCATTGACTTTGCCTGCGCGAACCTGCGACATCATGGAGCTTGGGACATCAACCAACAGTTGGATGTTGTTGGCCATCAGGTCCGCTAAGGCGGGTGCAGTCCCTTTGTAAGGGACGTGAATCATCTGAACACCCGCCGTGTGTTGCAAGAGCTCGGATGTTAGGTGCGCTGCAGCACCAACACCGGAAGAGCCAAAAGCAACCTTGCCCGGATTCGCCTTTGCATAGGCGATCAGTTCAGCAACATTCTTTGCTGGAAACTGTTTGCTCGAGGTGAGAATGAGCGGCGAAATTGCCACGAGTGAGACTGGGACCAGAGCTTTGTGGTCGAAGGGAAGCTTGCCCTGATACAGCGTCGCGTTAGCGGCGTGTGCCGTGATGGTTGTGAGTAAGGTGTAGCCGTCAGGCGCTGCTTTGGCCACAAAATCTGCACCAATAATCGAGTTAGCACCAGGCTTGTTCTCGATCACAATGGGCTGTCCGAGAATTGTTTGGACCTTGGCACTGACGATACGCGTGACGTTATCGGTGTACCCACCGGGGGTGTAGGGGACGACCCAGCGGATAGGCTTATTTGGATAGTCTTGTGCGATGGCACTGCCGACTAGCGAGGTAAAACAAAGCGCTGTCGCGACTACGATCTTGTGCAGTTTCATTGAGGTCCTTTTGCTTGGGTACGCTTTAAAGTGCTGACGACCCGCCAGGGCCGTCAGTATTACCGTAGCGTACAGCGCTTAGGACTATTTGGCAGCGAGGGGATCCCCTAGTATCACTGACTCGTAGGCGTGCAGGGCGGTCGCACCGCCCGTGTGCAAGAACAGCACGTTGTCATCTGGCTTGAAGAAGCCCTTGCGCGAGAGCCCAATGAGGCCGGCCATAATCTTGCCTGTATAGACCGGATCCAGCAAAATTGCCTCAGTACGTGCCAGCATTTGTACCGCTTCTATCATGGCCGGGTTCGGGAGTGAATACTTGGGACGCCACCAGTCACCGTAGGAGACGACCGCCTCTGGAGCGACGCGAATGCCAGTCTGCAGTAAATCCATAATCGACTGTGCTTCTTTCAGTACCAGCGGATTTTGGTCTGCAGGATCACGACTTACGCCAATCCCGACCAAGGGGATACGAATGTTGTTCCCGAGAAAGCCTGCAACGAGGCCGCCATGGGTGCCTGAGCTACCTGAGCCCACCACGACGTAATCCATGGGCTGACCCATATCGAAGAGCTGCTGTTGCAACTCC
>CAIYWO010000235.1 GCA_903929925.1 uncultured beta proteobacterium
GTTTACCTTGCTTTTCTTTGTGGGGATCCCGGGCATCGCGCAGGATCACCCCTGGGGCAAAAAGAATCCGCTTGCTGACATGTGGGGCTGGCAACATGCAGGGGCGATGGCCCAGAGGCTTAGCCACCAACACAATATCCCGTCAATTTCTGTACGCAACTGGACACTCGCGAGTCGAATGGCCTGGTACGCGCAGCCACTCCCGATTTTTGTTCTGGACAAGCGTTTCGACCAATTTGACCTATGGTTTGGCGAAATACCCACCGGTGCAGACAGTCTTTTTGTAAACTGGTCTCAAATGCGGTTTGACTTGCCCACTCAACCAGGTGGCTTTGAATCGTGTACCTTACTTGAGCAACTCGACATCAAACGACTTGGGCGTTCGATTTCAGACTTTAGTTTTTATCATTGCCGCAACTGGGGTTCTGCCCCAACTCCAAAATAGACGTCGTTCAGTGAAAAAAACCTTTAAAGCACTCTGGCCCTACCTTCGCATCGTTCTGTCTTTGCTGCTGCTATGGCTTGCTGCACGAAATATTGACTGGCAAGCGCTCAAAGAGACCAAGATCGCAATCAAGCCAGGTTGGTTTGTGCTGGCGCTTGCCTTGCTTGTCTTCGCCAACCTACTCGCAGTTGTCCGCTGGGGCTGGATTATGCGCAGCATGGGTCTGCGCCTACCCATCTCTCGCTACATCACGCTTTACTTCGCAGGCGGCCTCATTAACCAAGGATTACCCAGCACTATTGGAGGCGACAGTTATCGTGCGGTCGAGGGTAGTCGGTTGGGGGTTATTCGACAGCGCAATGTCGGGCAAGCCGCTGGCACACGCACGCCAACCTTAGCGGAAGAACTGCATCAACCGATTGATCTCAACCGTGCCCCACCTCGTTTACGCCTGGGTTTCATCAGCGTTGCGCTAGATCGAGGACTTGGCTTGATTGGGAATAATATTTTGGGGGGCCTAGGCTTGATCCTTGGCGGCGTCATGATCGGACCTTGGGGCCAATCGCTTGGCTGGTGGGCGTTTGGCGCCATGATCGCTGGGGCAGCGTTCGCAAGTCTGTTGCTCGGCTCACCTCGTACACGCATCTGGATTCAAAAAATACTCACAAAACTCGGTATGCCTGAAGCCATGCCCGGACTCAAAACTGCCCTCGGCTGGCCCACCGTCATACCTCAGCTCAGTATTTCCATTTGTACGCACATGATCGCCTTGACCGCTTTCTGGTGCTGTTTGCAGGCCTTCGGGACAACAGCTCCGTTCGCCGCACTCATGGTGGGTCTGCCCGCTCTCGGCTTGCTGATGATGTTGCCAATCAGCATCTCTGGCTGGGGTTTACGCGAAGCAACACTATCCACGACACTGGCTCTCTGGGGCGTAGACAGCGGTATTACCGTGCTCGCCTCCGTCAGTTTTGGGATTGTCACCCTAGTCACCTATTTGCCAGGCGCAATCTCCCTTTTACAGCGCCGACGCCAAGACGACCTGAGCACAAAGCATTAAACTACGACCCCATGAGCTTAAGCGTCGACACCATGCGCACCATCGACCACCGGGTCGGTGTTCCCCTGTGCGCTCTATTCAGCCCAATCGTGGCCTTGCTAGACTGGATCACCCTACTCCTTAAGGGCCCAGCAGGTGCGCCACGTCGCCTTCTGTTTATTGAACTCTCAGAAATGGGTAGCGCCATCATCGTTGATCCTGCGATGCGTAATGCACAAGCACGCGGAGCGGAAATCTTTTTCCTCATCTTCAAGAGCAATCGCGCCAGCCTCACCTTACTGAATACGGTCCCAGAAAAAAATATTTTCACAATCGATTCGAGCTCGGTATTCACCTTAGTTCGAGACACGATCAAATTCTTGTTCCAAGCACGGGCGCACAACATTGACACCGTGATCGATCTTGAATTGTTTTCACGCTTCACTGCCTTGTTAACCGGGCTATGCGGTGCCCGCAAGCGCGTGGGTTATCACATTTTTCATGGCGAAGGCCTCTGGCGCGGCACGATGCTCACGCACAAAGTGCACTACAACCCTCATATTCATATCGCAAAAAACTTTTTGTCCCTGATCCACGCAGCTTTCTCAACAGCGCCAGAGCAGCCTTACAGCAAAATAAATATTCCAGACTCTGCAATTCAGATTGCGCAAGCCGTTATCGACCCCGCGGTCCAGCAAACAGTACTCGCTCGCATACACGCCCTAGCGCAAGAGGCTCAACGCCCGTTTCAACATGGGGTGCAGCCTCTCTTGCTGGTCAATCCAAATGCGAGCGAACTATTAGTGCAGCGTCGCTGGGCCCCCGAGAGTTTCTCAAAGCTGATCATCGCGCTCGTGGAGCAATGGCCAGACTGCTTGGTCCTCATTACCGGATCACCCTCCGAACATGCCTACGTTGAAAATGTGCGTCTAGGTGCGAAGGTACCCAACGCCCTGAATTTCGCAGGCCAAGTCAGTTTTGCAGAGCTTCCAGCGTTGTATACCCTCGCGGATGTCATGCTCACCAACGACTCAGGGCCTGGTCATTTTTCATCTGTGACTGGGTTACATACGGTCGTACTCTTTGGACCAGAAACTCCAGCGCTCTATGGATCCCTGGGCAAATCCATTCCCATCACAGCACAACTCGCCTGCTCGCCATGCGTCAGTGCAGCCAATCACCGCAAAACACCTTGCTCGGATAACGCCTGTATGCGCGCGATCACCGTCGAACAAGTCATGCAAAAAATGATTGTGCAATTTGCGGCGTCGCGTGCATGACAACGCACTTGCGTTCGAGCACAGTATCGCGCAACATCGCCGCCATCCAAAAGAAGGATTTTCTGTGGTGCTTAGCACCTCTAGGCTTATGGGCACTTTGCTGGTTTTTTCTGCCAGAGCCGGGCTTATTTCTTTACCTTAACCACAGCGCACGCATTCTCCCGGACATTGTTTGGGTCACATTCAATATGCTTGGCAACGGCTGGAGCGTTTTTGCACTGTGCTCGCCGCTATTAGTATTTGCGCCACGCCTGTTGACGAGCGCCATCTTAGGCGGTGCAATCGCCGGTGCGCTCTCACGCTGGCCTAAACACGCACTTGAGATGCCTCGCCCAGCAGGTATTTTGGATCACGCAAGTTTTTATATCCTAGAACGCCCCCTGACTTCCTTTGCGATGCCCTCGGGGCACACTCTCACCGCATTCGCAGTCTTGTCCGGCATTTATTTTGCGATAGACCGCAAGCACCGGGGGCCTTTTTTCTGGCTATTTATCTTGGCGACGTTCGGTGGACTCGCACGCATCGCACTCGGGGCCCACTGGCCTTCCGATGTATTTGCCGGGGCAGCGCTCGGTATATTTGGTGGGATTCTTGGCGGACATTTCAGCAGCCGCATGCCGGATACTTTATTTGAACGCACCTCTTGGCTGATGCGGCTAATCGGGCTGGGAGCAGGACTATGCGCCTACATGCTCCTCACAACAAAGATCGACTTCAAACTCGCACAACCTGTACAGTACATTTTTGCAACCATTACGATCGCAAGTGTGTTGGTCTTTTTTTGGCGAAGCTTTCGCTTCGCCAAATA
>CAIYWO010000236.1 GCA_903929925.1 uncultured beta proteobacterium
ATGCCCGACAACGTGCAACGCGTCAAACGCTATCGCGACGACGTGCCACTGTTCTCACGCTTCCAGATCGAACATCAGATCGAGACCGCATATTCACGCACGGTCGACCTCCCCTCAGGCGGCTCGGTGGTGATCGACCACACTGAGGCACTCGTTGCCGTTGACGTGAACTCTGCCCGCGCCACGCGCGGTGCCGACATTGAAGAAACCGCGCTGCGCACCAACCAGGAAGCAGCCGACGAAGTCGCTCGCCAATTGCGCCTGCGCGACTTAGGTGGCCTGATCGTGATCGATTTCATCGACATGGAAGACACCAAGAACCAGCGCGCGGTTGAAAACCGTTTGCGCGATGCACTGCACTTCGACCGTGCCCGCGTCCAAATGGGCAAGATTTCGCGCTTTGGCTTGATGGAACTCTCGCGGCAGCGTTTGCGCCCTGCCCTGAACGAAGGTTCACACATCACTTGCCCACGTTGTAATGGCACTGGCGTCATCCGCGATGCGGAATCCAGCGCACTGCAAGTTCTGCGCTTGTTGCAAGAAGAGGCCATGAAAGAAAACACAGCGGCTGTGCACGCTCAAGTGCCAGTCGATGTTGCAACTTTCTTGTTGAATGAAAAGCGTTCAGACATCACCAAGATCGAATCACGACTCAAGGTCAACTTGATTCTGATTCCGAACCGTCATCTCGAGACTCCCCACCATCACATCGAGCGTTTGCGCCACGATGACCCTCGCCTAGAGGACGTCAAGACGAGCTTCGAACTCGTCGACGCACCGTCGACTGACATGAGCTGGGCACCGAAAGAGCAAGAAGTTAAGACCAAACCAGAAGCTCTGGTCAAGGGCATTACTCCAGCACAACCAGCACCTGTTTCGTCAACACCTGCCAAGAAAGCGGAAGCCTCAGAAGCATCTCCTGGCTTCTTCAAGCGTCTCTTTGGTTGGTTATCCGGCGGCTCTTCCGCAGAGAAGAAAACCGAAGAAGCAAAACCTGCCGAATCGCGCGAGCAGCGCGGCCGCAACGGCCAGAACGATCGTCGCGGTGGCAACCGTGGTGGTCGCGGACGTCGTCCTGACAACCGTAACGAAGCACGTAATGAAAATCGTGGCGATGGTCGCAACGGTAGTAATGAAGCGACGGGCCAAAACGATAATCGTCGCCCACCACGTGATGATGAGCGTAGCGCGCAAGCGCCAAGGGCAGAGGGTAACGAGCAAGCAGGCGATGACAACGGCCGCAACGGTGGCCGTAACCGTCGCCGCGGTGGACGCAATCGTCGCGACGAGGGTCTGGACACACGCAACGAGCAATCGGCTGCCGATGGTCAACAAGCTGAAGGCACGACTCAGCCGAACGAGCGTCGTCCACAACAAGGACCGCGTCCAGCCGGTAATCCTTCGGCCGCAGCAGATGACCAGAACAATCTGCAACAAGGCCCAGAGACGGGCTTTAATGACGAAGATGGTGACCAGTCCGATCCAGAACGCAAGCGCCGTCGTCGTCGCAGCCGTCGCGGCCGTCGCGGACAAGACGAAGGCTCGACGTTCGAGAACGATGGGCAAGACCAACAAGCACAGCAACAGAGTGCGGAGTCGACTCCCCTGCAGACGCACGTCACACCAGCACCTCAGCTACATCAGCAAGACGAGCGTAACTTTGGACATACCTCCACACCAGGGCTCTCAGGTGCACCGATGCAGTACGTGGAGCCAGCAAGTGCTGTCGCCGCTACACCAGCTGCAGCACCACAGGTAGTCGAACACGCTACACCTCAACCCACTGCAGTTGTTCAGCCTGTTGTTGCACAACCCGTGGCGGCTCCTGCTGTTGCTCCTGTTGCTCCTGTTGCTCCTGTTGCTCCTGTTGCTGCTGTTGCTGCTGAGCCGGTTGCGGTTGCCGTACCAGCCCCCGCACCAGTGGCTGAACCTGCTCCGGTTGCTGCGGCAGTTGCAGCACAGCCGATCGTGATCACTCCAGTGGTTGATACTGCTGCTCTGCATGCAATTGTGCAGTCAGCAGGTTTACAGTGGATCGAGAGCGATCCCGCTCGTGTGGCGCAAGCAAAGGCGAATCAAGTGTTCGTACCTGTGCAACTCGGCCGGGCCCGCAAGCCCGCTGCCGTGGTGTCAAACGAGCCGCTCGTGCAGGTTGAAACCCGCGCTTAAACCAAGCGTGGAAGTCCCGGGAATTTGTCCCGGGCAACAAAACAAAATAGCCCTGATGAATATTTCATCAGGGCTATTTTTTTACCGTCATGTGCGTTTACTGCACGGCGGTTTTTTGCTTAGGCCGTGACAACGTCCGCCGCTTGATTCGTCATGATCGCCATTAGGCGGGCAAGTTCTTCGCGCAGCTGGCGACGATCCAGAACCATATCAATCGCACCTTTTTGCTGTAAAAACTCTGAACGCTGAAAGCCCTCGGGAAGTTTTTCACGCACGGTCTGCTCAATCACCCGGGGGCCTGCGAAACCAATCAGGGCCTTAGGCTCGCCAATGACCACATCACCCATGAAGGCGAAGCTTGCAGAGACACCGCCCATGGTTGGATCGGTCAACACACTGATGAAAGGCAGCTTGGCCTGCGCCAACTGAACAAGCATTGCATTCGTTTTGGCCATCTGCATCAAAGAGAACAGACTCTCCTGCATCCGCGCGCCACCCGAGGCTGCAACGCAAATAAAGGGCACACGCTGTTTGATCGCAGCCTGCACGCCCTGCACAAATCGTTCGCCAACCACTGAACCCATGGACCCACCCATGAATTCAAATTCGAAGCATGCAAGCACGCAGGGGACACTACGAATTGCACCACTCACCACGACAAGCGCATCGGTCTCACCGGTTTGACGCACCGCTTCCTGCACACGCTCGGGATACTTGCGTGAGTCTTTAAATTTAAGAGGATCCATCGACCTTGTGTTTGAACCAATTTCTACGCGGCCTTCAATATCTAGCAAAGACTCAATCCGCGCGCGCGAGCCCAGACGCATATGGTGATCGCACTTGGGGCACACATTTAGGTTCGCTGCCAGATCTTCGTTGTACAGGACCGATTCACACGAGGGGCACTTAACCCACAGGCCCTCCGGGACACGTTTAGTCGTGGTCTCGGGCGTCTGCGTCTTATTAATCCGGGGTGGGATGAGTTTGCCCAGCCAGCTCATTTTGTATGTCCAACAGGAGATTGGACAGAGGAACGCGCAACATTCATGGCCTGACGGATATGCGCGAGCCAATCTGCGCCAGCCGTAATGGCCGCCTGAGACTGTTCGGCGACTGGCAGCCCCGCACATGCTTTCGTCATGGTGTCGATGAGCTTACTACCAATCACAACCGCATCGGCGACCAGACTAATACGCTGAGCACTCTGTGCATCACTGATACCAAAGCCGACACCTACCGGCAACGAGACATGCTTGCGGATGCCTGTGAGTCGGCTTGCGACGTCGGTGGTGTCCAGATGACCCGCACCCGTCACACCATTGAGCGACACGTAATACACATAGCCACGCGCAATCTTGCCTACAGCTTCAATACGTGCCTCGGTGGAAGTTGGCGCCAACAAAAAGATTGGTGCAATGTGGTGCTTACCTAATAAAGAAACAAAATCGTCGATCTCTTCGGGCGGATAATCCACAGTCAATACGCCATCCACACCGGCAAGTTCAGCCTGCTCGGCAAACGCTTGCTGTCCGATGTTTTCAATTGGATTGGCATAACCCATTAAGACGATCGGGGTCACCGCATCCTGTTTGCGAAACTCAGCCACCATCGACAATACATGCTTGAGTCCAACGCCCTGCGCGATGGCGTGTTCTGCGGCACGCTGAATAACCGGGCCATCCGCCATCGGATCCGAAAAAGGAATACCCAGTTCGATCACGTCAGCGCCCGCCTTAACTAGCGCGTGCATCAGTGGCACAGTCGTCGCAGGCAAGGGGTTGCCTGCCGCAATGTACGGAATAAGCGCTGCGCGCTGTTCTTGAGCGGCGCGCGCGAAGGCTGCAGCAATGCGGTCAGTATGTGAGGCCATGTCTTTTATTCAAACCTTTCAAACTTTTTAAAGCACGATGCCTGCACGTTGTGCGACGGTGTTGATGTCTTTATCGCCACGCCCGGACAAATTAACCAAAATGACTTTATCCTTGGACAGCGTCGGGGCAAGCTTCGCGGCATAGGCCAAGGCATGGGACGTTTCAAGCGCAGGAATAATGCCCTCGATCTGGCAGCAATGATGGAAGCTCGCGAGAGCCTCCTCGTCCGTCACGCTTTCATAGGTTGCACGGCCACTGTCTTTGAGCCAGGCGTGCTCTGGTCCGACTCCTGGGTAATCTAAACCGGCTGAAACAGAATGCGTCTCACTCACCTGACCGTTCTCGTCTTGCAAGACATAGGTACGGTTGCCGTGCAACACACCAACACGACCATGCATCACAGAAGCTGAATGTTTGCCCGTTGCGATCCCTTCACCTGCGGCCTCAACACCAACAAGTTTGGTGTTCTCGTAGGGAATATAGGGGTGGAAAATACCCATCGCGTTTGAACCGCCGCCGACACACGCCAGCACGTAGTCAGGTTGACGACCCGCATACTGAGGCATTTGCTCGATCGACTCTTTACCAATGACCGAATGAAAGTTACGCACCATCATCGGATAAGGGTGTGGGCCTGCAACAGTACCAATAATGTAGAAAGTGTTATCGACGTTTGTTACCCAGTCACGCATCGCTTCGTTCAGCGCATCCTTTAGGGTACGCGAGCCCGACTCAACGGGGACAACAGTAGCGCCGAGCAACTTCATTCTGAACACGTTAGGCGACTGGCGCTTGACGTCATCAATGCCCATGTACACCACACATTCCATGCCGTAGCGCGCACACACGGTCGCAGTCGCCACGCCGTGCTGACCCGCACCGGTTTCAGCGATGATGCGCTTTTTACCCATCCGTCTTGCCAACAAGGCCTGACCTAGGCTGTTATTGATTTTGTGCGCGCCGGTGTGGTTCAAGTCTTCGCGTTTGAACCAAATTTGCGCGCCGCCGAGTTCTTCTGACCAACGACGGGCGTGGTACACCGGAGTGGGACGGCCCACGAAGTGCTTAAGCTCGTATTCAAACTCTGCCAGAAAATCTGGATCATTACGATATTTATCGTAGGACAGGCGCAACTCTTCAATTGCCTGCATGAGTGTCTCGGCGGCAAACACGCCACCATAGGGACCAAAATGTCCTTTAGCGTCAGGAAAGTCGTAGGGTTTCAAGACCGTATCTCCGGAGCGAAGCGCTCTGCGCGAGCAACGATATGCTCAGCATCAGTTTCTGGCGATTCAAACAACTTGATTTTAGCAGTGTGCATCGAGAAAAAACGCGCAAATTCCCTTAAAAACCAAGTGTTGCAGGCTCGCCGTTTCCAGAACTCAGCGACGATGCACCGTCAGCACACCCGCAACCTCTTTGAGCGCCGAGAGCGCGCGCTGCAACTCAGCGCCGTCATGGACTTCGACCGTAAACGACATATAGGCCATTGAGGCCTTGCTTTGGGTGTTCACGGCGACAACATTTAGCCTTAAACGCGCAAAAACCTCAGAAAGATCGCGCAACAGCCCAGAACGATCTTGGGCCTGGACACTAAGATCAACTGGGTAAACCGTGCCGGCGACATTGCCACCCCAAGCAACCTCGATCACACGCTCCGGCTGCCGCCCTGCAAGGGTTGCGAAACTGACACAATCGGCACGATGGATCGATACGCCTCGTCCGCGTGTCACAAAACCAGAAATGCGATCCGGCGGAGCCGGACGGCAGCAGCGTGCCAGCTGGGTCATTAACGAACCCACGCCCACCACAAGCACTCCACTTTTTCCGGTCTGCGTGGCACTATCGGCACGCGCACTCTGCGAAACCAGGGACTCGGGCCGTAACTCTTGCTCGGGTACGGCCGGCTGAAACACCGCATCAATTTGACGAAGGCTAAATTCTTCCTTGGCTGCGGCCACATAGAGATCTTCAGCATGGGCAAAGCCCAGTTGCTGCGCAAGCTGCTCAAGATTGACGGCCGTTTTGCCCAGGCGCTGCAGCTCTTTTTCAACCAG
>CAIYWO010000237.1 GCA_903929925.1 uncultured beta proteobacterium
AACGCGCGAATTTAGGATGACGTAGGTGTAAGTCCGAGACACCGCCGAGAATCTGGCATGGAATGCGTCTGATACGCGTCGCGCCCACTGAACTGCAACGCTATTCGGCAAATGTGCGTTGGTTCCACGGACCCAAGACTCATCAGTCCTGTCAATATTCGTATCAAGATGAACAACTTGGTTTAAGGCGTGCACGCCTGTGTCAGTCCGCCCGGCGCAGACCGTGCTAACAGAGCCTGATACAAACTTTGACAGTGCCGCGTCCAGACAGTCTTGTACAGTCTGCCCATGGGGCTGCGTCTGCCAACCTTGCCATGCCTGGCCGTCATACGCAATGCCAAGAGCGATCCGGTTCACGGGTTGGCTCTGTTTAAACGCGCCAACTAAACTTTCCGCTCGCCGGGCACACTCGGCTTGAGCTCAGGCGCTGCGGAGTCTAGGTTCAAATCGATCGACTGAAGTTTTTGGTCAAACGCTGAAGAAATTGCAGCGTTGCCTTGGGGAGAAGATTCAGTCACGCTGTCGCGAGCCCCGGCACGGCGAAGCATCAAGGCCATGAGAAGAGCTAGTATTGCGGAAGCACCTAGAACAACCCACAGTACATTGTCGTTCGCCATTTGCTGTACGCGGGCCATGCCAGACACTGGGGGGCGGGCCGCGGGGGCTGACGATGCGGTCTGCGCTTGTGCAACGGCGGTCGCCTCGTTTCTTGTTGCAGGCTCCCCTTGCTGCTGCACAGCATCTCGCAATTGCTGAAGATTCTGTTGCAGCACCGCTATGCGCTGTTGCATTTCTTTGAGCTCTTGAGCGGCCGCCGCCTTAGCATCTTCCTCCGCAGAGCTCGCAGTCGCTGCACTCAAGCGCAACTGATCGCCCGTCGGTGCCTGCTCAGTGGGTGGTGCCGGTGGCTTGGCCGTCCCCGACTGAGTCGGACCCGGTGCAACGGTCGTAGGTTGCGCCGGACGGGCACTTACCCCACGCCCCTGCTTGAACGCTTCGGCGTGTTTTAAAAACATTCCGTATGCATACTTAGCATCAACCGCAAGTACGGTTTGCGCATCGGGAATCGTTAAACTTGCACCAGCCCGCAGCAAGTTCATATTTTGAGAGATAAAGGCTTTCGGATTCGCTTGGTATAGAGCCCAAAGCATTTGATACAAGTCAGCGCCAGGCACGGCATAACGTTGTGCAATACTCGAAAGCGTGTCACCGGGCGCAACAATCACGCTACCAGCGGGCGATGTACTCACCAACACAAGAAAGCTCGACTGAACGGACAAACTGCCCGTCGCGAGCGTGACGTCAAGCAACACATCAACAACAGGCCTGTTCACGGCTTGTGACGAGCGTATAACTAAACGCCGAGAGCCTGAAACAAAGCCTGGCTCTATGCTGACAGAGAGTGACTCAAGTGGCGCTGGGCTTGTCAGTCCAGCGGCTACCCATGCTTGCTGCTTAGAAATGCTTGCTTTTAAGGCGGTCAGGTCCGAAGACGTTAGGTCGTAAAGCGGAATTTCAACACGCAGAGGTGTTCCTGCCGCAGACATAACACTGCCGTGTCCAGGCTTAGCTGCCCAAGCCGAACTGTTCGCGCCGACCGACAACAACGTCAAGCCCGATAACGCCGCGACACCTAGACATCGGGTCAAGACAGATTGATGTCGACTACGCATTGTCATATCCTTAAAAATCACAGTTGCCCAAGGGTAATACGCAGCATACGACGGAGCGGTTCTGCTGCGCCCCAAAGCAGTTGATCGCCAACCGTAAAGGCACCTAAATAATCGTTTCCCATGGAAAGCTTGCGCATGCGGCCAACAGGAATATCAAGCGTGCCAGTCACCGCAACAGGTGATAGACCCTTTAGAGTGTCTTCTTTGGTGTTCGGAATCACCTTCGCCCATGCTGTACCTTTAGCCACGATATCTGTTACTTCATCCATTGGTACATCGCGCGAAAGCTTAATTGTGAGCGCCTGACTGTGACAGCGCATTGCGCCAATACGCACGCACAGGCCATCGATTGGAATCGGGGAGCTACCAAAACCCGCGCCGCGACCGAGAATCTTGTTCGTCTCAGCCTCTCCCTTCCACTCTTCGCGTGACATACCATTACCTAGATCTTTGTCGATCCAAGGAATCAGATTTCCAGCAAGCGGTATACCAAATTGCTCGGTCGGTAACTGCCCCGACTGTTGGATGCCAAGCACCTTGCGATCAATGTCCAAAATTGCAGAAGCAGGATCCGCTAATTCTGATTGCACTTCAGCATGAATGAGCCCAAACTGCTTAAGCAACTCACGCATGTGCTGTGCACCACCGCCAGACGCAGCTTGATACGTCATAGACGTCATCCATTGAATCAAGCCCTGGTTAAATAGTCCGGCTAAGCCCATCAGCATGCAGCTGACCGTGCAATTGCCACCGATAAAATCCTTTACACCACGCTTGAGCGCAGCATCGATGACCGGACGATTTACTGGATCAAGCACAATAATCGCATCGTCCTTCATGCGCAGCGTACTTGCTGCGTCGATCCAGTAGCCTTTCCATCCTGCGGCGCGCAATTTAGGGTAGACCTCAGAGGTGTAATCCCCCCCCTGTGCTGTCACGATTGTGTCGAGTTTCTTTAGCGCATCAATATCGTATGCATTCTGCAGCGGCGTCTCGCCCGCCCAAACGGGACTCTTTCCGCCGGCATTGCTAGTGGAAAAAAATACTGGGTCGATGAGAGCAAAATCGCCCTCATCGCGCATGCGCTGCATGAGGACTGAACCAACCATACCGCGCCAACCGACCAAAC
>CAIYWO010000238.1 GCA_903929925.1 uncultured beta proteobacterium
AAGCGCAATATTGCAGTGATGGAGCCCTACTACCCTTCTATTGAACCCCGCATGCAAGGGGTACTTAATCCACACGGCTACGAGGTTCTGCGTTTTAACCACATGCGCGGTAAGAGCCCTGCCTCCTACTCAATCCTTACCGCTGAGGACATGATCAAAGCAATCAAATCGATTGATGGAGATGATATTGAGGCCATTGTGCAATTTGGCGCGAACCTGCCTATGGCCAGACTGGCCGATGAAGCCGAGCGCTGGCTCGGCAAGCCTGTCATTAGCGTGAACGTTGCGACTTACTGGCATGCGCTGAGAATGAACGGGATCAACGACAAAATGTATGGTTTTACCAAGCTTATGTCGCAGTTCTAGCCCCCCAGAGTTTTTGGCAGTCAGGCCCAGAATCAAGGGATAACCCTTATCCAATCTGGTTTATCAACAGATAACCTGATTCACATCAAGGACGCTATGCCCAAAGCTAAAAAATGCGGGTACAGTAGGCACTAGAAATTCGGACTGTATGACCCATTGTCGGACCCAACATGACTCACGCCTCGCCACCTCTTATTGATCGCTTCGGTCGAAGCATTGAATACGTGCGCCTGTCCGTGACGGACCGTTGCGACATGAAGTGCAGCTATTGCCTACCCAAAAGTTTTAAAGGCTACCAAGAACCCAAGGACTGGCTCACGTTCGATGAGATCGAGCGCGTGATTGGTGCGTTTGGCCGACTCGGTACCTCGCGCGTACGACTGACAGGCGGCGAACCGCTGTTGCGTCGCAATCTGCCCGAGCTTGCCGCGCGGATCAGCGCGTTGCCAGGAATCAAAGACCTATCACTTTCGACCAACGGCACTCAACTACCCAAGCATGCGCAAGCCTTACGCGCAGCGGGGGTCACGCGTCTAAACATCAGCCTGGACAGCCTTGATCGGGAATGCATCACACAGATCACCGGCCGTGATTCAATCGATGACGTCATGGCAGGTCTGGATGCCGCGCAAGAGGCTGGCTTTTCGCCGATCAAACTCAATATGGTGGTGATGCCTGGCGTCAACGAGCATGAAGTTGAAGCCATGACTGAGTTCTGTATCAATCGCGGATTTATCTTGCGAATGATCGAAACGATGCCGATGGGCAGCACGGGCTTGGCCTCTGCTTTCGCACCGCTTGGTCCGATTGTCGACCGTTTGCGAGCACGCTTTGATTTGATCCCTGAAATCAAGCAAATGGGTGGTGGCCCTGCCCGCTATTGGCGCACCAAGGATGGCCGAGGCCAAATTGGCGTAATCACGCCCATCAGCCAACATTTTTGCGAAACCTGTAATCGCGTGCGCATGGCGGTCGATGGCACGATCTATTTGTGCTTGGGTCAAGAAGAGAAAGTCGAACTGCGCCCCCTGTTACGTGGCGGCATCAGCGACGCTGAGCTTGAGCAAACATTGCGCGATGCGATTGAACTCAAACCAGAAAAACATGAGTTCCGCGAAGCACCGACTAAAATCATTCGGTTCATGTCGCAAACTGGCGGCTAAACACCGCGCAGCACACTCCGTTTATTTCAATTATTTCTGCGTACGCCGGTTCAATAGATCGGCGCGCTCTATGTATGAAACCCAGAGCTAACCTACTGAATTTTGAACAAGCCCGCGAACAGCTTCTAAACAGTGCTGTCGGCTTGACAGCGACACAAACGCTACCCATCCTGCAAGCTCAAGGTCGCGTACTCGCGAAGGCGGTCGTGTCGCCCATCAATGTCCCGGGCTTCGATAACTCGGCGATGGACGGCTACGCATTGAACGTCACACAACTTGACGCTCCAGCTGAAACCTTCGCTGTCGTGCAACGCATCGCGGCGGGTCAAACCGGTACCGCGCTCGCGCCGAACACTGCAGCACGGATTTTTACGGGTGCCCCTGTCCCGGAGGGCGCGAACGTCGTCGTGCCGCAAGAGAACACGCAAGAGGAAAACGGCGCATTACGCTTGACCCAACCCATTCAGCTCGGCCAACACATTCGACGCAAAGGCGAAGACATTGCAGAACAAGGCCTCGTTCTGCCAGCTGGGCAACGACTTGGTGCGCAACATCTTGCCATGCTTGCCTCGATTGGCGTGGCGCAGGTAGAAGTTTTCGTCCCACTGAAAGTTGGAGTGTTTTTTACCGGTGATGAACTAACAGAACCAGGGCAGGCGTTAGCGCCCGGAGCAATTTACAACAGCAATCGCTAT
>CAIYWO010000239.1 GCA_903929925.1 uncultured beta proteobacterium
CCCACGAACTCCACCTCTACCAGCATGGAGACCACGGCACCGGCCTCATAGGCACGCAGCACCCGTGGTTTGCAGACCTGCTGTTCTGGCTAAAGAAACGTAGATTTGTGAACACAGGCGTCCCAGAGAGGTTTGAGTGTAAAAGAAACTGGCAGCTTGACTAAGGCTGATCGTGAGATGATCGTCACGACGACGAGTGCACAGAATGACTGCCTGTATTGCGTGGTTGCGCACGGCGCGATTCTAAGAATCTACGCCAAGGATCCCTTCGTTGCGGATCAAGTCGCGACCAATTACCTGAAAGCCGACATCACGCCACGCCAAAAAGCGATGCTAGATTTTGCAGTCAAAGTGTGTCTGGACGCCCAGTCGGTCGGTGATGCCGACTATGCCGCATTACATGCGCACGGCTTCGATGATGAAGACATCTGGGATATTGCGGCCATTACCGGCTTTTTTGGGATGTCTAATCGCATGGCTAATGCATTTTCTATGCGCCCGAACGACGAATTCTATTTATTAGGCCGTATCCCTAAGGTGAAAAAGCCTTCTTAAGGATTGCGTGCGTGACTAGCGTAGGAAGCGCCGCAGCCCTCTACAATATTTCTTTTGCACGTCATTTGGAATCACATCATGTCTGGACCACTTTCGCACATTAAGGTGCTTGATCTTTCTCGCGTATTGGCTGCTCCTTGGGCAGCCCAAAACTTGGCAGACTTAGGTGCCGACGTTATAAAAGTTGAGCGACCCGTTAAGGGGGATGACTCGCGTGCCTTTGCTCCGCCATTTTTAAAGGACACGGAAGGCAACGTCACCCGCGAGTCAGCCTATTACTGTGCAGCCAACCGTGGCAAGCGTTCGATTACGGTGGATCTGTCTAAGCCAGAAGGGCAGCAACTCGTACGAGATCTCGCACGAGAAGTCGATGTGATCCTAGAAAACTACAAAGTAGGGGATCTCGCCCGTTACGGTTTGGGCTACGAGGACATCAAAGCGATTAATCCCGCGATTATTTATTGTTCGGTGACAGGCTTCGGACAAACCGGTCCTGAAAAAGATCGTCCTGGCTACGATTTTATGGCGCAGGGCATGGGCGGGCTCATGAGCGTAACTGGCGAGCGTGATGATCTTCCCGGTGGCGGTCCGCAGCGCGTTGGTGTGCCGATCATTGACCTGACCACAGGCATGTATGCGAGCATCGCAATTTGCGCTGCGCTTGCGAATCGCGCAGTCACTGGAAAAGGGCAATGGATCGACGTATCGCTGTTGGATTCGTGCGTGGCATTCCTGGCAAATCAGGCGATGAACTATTTCGCGACGGGCGAATCACCGAAGGCGATTGGCAACGCGCATCCCAATATCGTGCCTTACCAAACTTTCAAGACCTCTGATGGTGCTTTGATCTTAGCCTGTGGCAATGACAATTTGTTTAACAAGTTTTGCGAAGTGGCTGACTGTATGCACTTAGCGAAGGATCCGCTTTATTCGACAAACGGTGCTCGGGTTAAAAATCGCGAAGCCATCACGGCCTTGTTAAATGAAATCTTTTTAACGCGCACCACACGTGAGTGGGTCAAGCTGCTTGATCAGGCTGGTGTGGCAAACGGACCGATCAATACGGTGGCACAAGTCTTTGAAGAGCCACAGGTACTCGCGCGTGGAATGAAGATTGAGTTGCCCCATGCCGTAGCCGGAAAAGTTTCATTGGTCGGCAGCCCCATGAAGTTCTCCGAGACGCCGATTGTGCACGAGGTTCCGCCACCTGCCTTGGGGCAACACACAGACGAGATTCTGACTAAGGTGCTCAAGAAGACAACCGAACAGGTTGCCGCGCTCAAGGCGCAGGGCATTGTATAAAAACAAGATTGGGGGAGATAGCAATGTACGATTTGATTATTCGTCAGGCACAAGTATTTGATGGCTTAGGCAACCCAGGGCGCCTCGCAGACGTTGCCGTCAAAGATGGCGTGGTTGCCAAAGTTGGTGTGGTCGAGGGCTCAGCCAAGCGGGTTGTCGAGGCCAACGGTCTTGCACTGATGCCGGGTATCGTAGACCTGCACACCCATTTCGATGCGCAGGTGACTTGGGATCCTACCTTATCTCCATCTCCCGGTCTCGGGGTTACCACGGTCGTGATGGGTAACTGCGGCTTTGGTATCACGCCCTGTCCAGCAGAGCATCGCGAGACCATGATGAAAAATCTCTCTGTGGTCGAGGGGATGGATCTCAATGCCTTGATGAATGGCATTAACTGGAAC
>CAIYWO010000240.1 GCA_903929925.1 uncultured beta proteobacterium
GCGCCGTGGCACTTGTGGGCGCCTCTGGCAACCTGCAGAAAAATACGGCTCGCCCCATGCGCTTCATGCGCAAACATGGCTTCGCTGGCCAGATCTACCCGATTAATCGCACCCAGTCTGAAATCATGGGCGAGAAGGCCTATGCAGATCTCTCTGAGCTTCCAGGCCCAATTGATCACGCCTTCATCATGGTTGCGAGCGAGCTGGTCTACCCGCTGATTGAGAGCTGTGCCAAGGCGGGCGCGAAAGTTATCACTATTTACTCCGATGGCTTTGGCGAAACTGGGCCAGAGGGTATGGTCGAGCAAAACAAGTTGAATACCCGTGCAAAAGAGCTTGGGGTGCGCATTATTGGGCCCAATAGCATCGGCTTAGCCAATCTACAAAGCGGTCTAATCCTGTCGGTGAATGCCGCCTTCGAGGCCGAAACCTTGCTTGGCGGAGAACTCAGTCTCGTTTCGCAAAGCGGTTCAATGATGGGGTCACTCATCGCGCGAGCAGCCGCGCGAGGCTTCGGTTTTGCAAAGTCTATTTCCGTTGGAAATGAAAGCGACGTCACTGTCGGCGAAATCATCGATGCTCTGGTAGACGATGCAGACACGAAGGTCATTTTGTTGTTTTTGGAAACCTTGCGAGACGCGCCGACCTTGGCTGCGGCTCTCGAGCGTGCACGGGTAAAGGGCAAGCCGGTCATCGCCTACAAAATCGGCCGCTCTGAGCAAGGCGACGCACTTGCACAATCCCATACCGGAGCCTTGGCAGGTAACGACGTTGCTGTAGACGCGTTTTTGCGCGCCCATGGCGTCATGCGTGTACGTCATCTCGAAACATTGTTTGAACTCGCTCCTCTGGCGCAACGCTACCGTGGCAACACACATCCGCATCCAACGCCTGCGCGCGTGGCCGTTATCACGACAACAGGCGGTGGCGCCGCTACCGTGGTCGATAACTTAGGCTTGAATGGAATGATCGCGGTGCCACCGCCTCCGGCATTTATCGCGCACATGGCCACACGTGGGATGAAGATTCGTGAAACGCCGATCATTGATCTCACCTTGGCCGCGACCAGCGCGCAATACAAAGATCTGCTCGAACAGCTCTTACAAACCGACTGGTGCGATGCCGTACTCAGCGTTGTCGGTTCATCGGCACAGTTTCATCCTGAACTAGCTGTCAAACCCTTGGTTCAAGCGGATAAGCCGCTGACCAAAGCGCTTGCAGTTTTTCTGGCGCCTGAGGCAAACGCGTCGTTGGCTCTTCTAAAACAAGCAGGGATTGCAGCCTTTCGCACGCCGGAGTCGTGTGCGGATGCGCTATCGATCTTTTTCGAGGCGCAAACGCAAGCCCCGCCAGACCTGCCAACTACCCCGTGGCCCGCAACGCTGCCGCGCACCGGGCTCCTGACTGAGTATGAATCCGGACAGCTCTTCGCAACGCTTGGGCTCAACACAGCTCAAGCTCAACGCGTACCGCTCGACAATTTGAGTCACACAGTGCCCTACCCCGTTGTCGTCAAAATATCTTCTCGAGATATCCCCCATAAAACAGAAGTAGGTGGCGTCAAAGTCGGTGTGCATAATCAGGAAGAATTGCAGGCAAGTGCAGCCGCTATTAGAAACAACGTCGCTCAGCACGCTCCGAACGCAAACGTCGATGGCTTATTGATCCAAGCAATGGAGCCCAAGCTTCTGGAACTAATTATCGGGTATCGCAACGATCCGCTAGTCGGGCCAACTGTTCTACTCGGCGCTGGCGGAATTACGGCAGAGATTTCTCCGGACTTCTCGCTGCGCATTGCACCCGTTTCAATCGCTCAAGCGCACGAGATGATCAA
>CAIYWO010000241.1 GCA_903929925.1 uncultured beta proteobacterium
CACGCGATATTTGTACTCTAACAAGTACGGCAATAAATCACGTATGACGCGCCAATCCCCTCGCTGTCGCTTTGCCGCGGGGAGATCGGGATCGTGCTTGAACTCTGTAGAACGTCGGGTCGAGTGTCTCATGTTTCGATTCTATCGCTGAATACACATTCCCCGCGTTAGAATCCTCATTGATGCGCGCGCCTAATCAGTCCGTAGCTCTCTCCTTCAACCGTATTTCAAAGATTTCTCTCGCGATGACGACCGTTTCCAGCCTACAGGCAGCAAATTTAAAGAAATCTGCAGACACGATTCTGCAGACTGCGGTTTCTTCCGGCAAGATCCCAGGGGTCACCGCTGCGGCAACCACCGCCAGCGAGTCGTTTTATCAGGGTGCCTTTGGGCTGCGGGCGCAAGGATTACCTACCGCGATGGATCTGGATACGGTCATGTGGATTGCCTCCATGACCAAGCCTCTAGTAGGCACGGCTGCCATGCAACTCGTCGAACAAGGCAAGTTGCATTTAGACGAACCGGCTGCGCGTGTTGTCCCAGATATTGACCACATTCAGGTGATCGAAAGTTGGGGTGCTGACGGTCAGCCAATTTTGCGCAAACCAAAACGGCAAATTACCTTACGCCATTTACTGACCCATACGGCCGGCTTTACCTCGGATGTGTGGAGTGAAAACTCGTCGCGCTATCTCAAACTGCATCAGCTTCCGCGCGCTGGCTCTGGTCAACGTAAGGCAATTGATATCCCCTTGTCCTTTGATCCCGGTGAGCGTTGGGAGTACGGGATCAATATCGACTGGGTAGGATTAATGGTTTCAACCGCAACAGGCCTTCGTCTGGGCGAATACATACAGCAGCACATCACTGCACCGCTGGGAATGACCAGTACAGGCTTTAAGATCACACCAGACATGCGTGCGCGGTTAGCTAAGGTGCACCAGCGCGATGCGACAAGTGACGCTCTCACAGTCTTACCTTTTGAAGTTCCACAAGAACCAGAAATTGATCCTGGCGGTGGTGGCATGTATTCCACTGCAAGCGACTATCTGCGCTTTACTCGAATGATACTGAATCAAGGTAGAGGCAACGGCCATCAATTGCTCAAGCCTGAAACCGTTGCACTGATGTCTAAGAACGCGATGGGACCGCTACGTGTCTCTATGCTTCCCTCCTACAACAAGGCTATGTCGCTCGACGCAGAGTTTTTTCCAGGTGTAGAAAAAACTTGGGGACTAACCTTTATGATCAACGAGCAACAAGCACCAACAGGTCGTTCTGTCGGCAGCCTCGCCTGGGCGGGGCTGCCTAACGCCTACTTTTGGATCGACCCAACAAAAGGCATCGCCGGTGTCATCATGATGCAAATCCTGCCTTTCGTTGATACGCACGCAATACAGTTATTCACCGACTACGAGTCTGCGGTCTACCACTCACTTTGAGGGATACCACTTGGGCGCACGCTTCTCAATAAAAGAAGCAGTGCCTTCGGCAGATTCGGGCAATTGACGCAGCGCTGAGTGCTCGCGAATCAAATCGTCGAACAATGCATCATCAAGCAAAGACCCTGAGACCTGCATCGTGCGCATTTTTGTGGCTGAGACTGCACCAGGTGCGTTCATCAATAGACCGTCCACAATACGTGCACCCGTCGCCTCCAGGTCCTCCAGGGCACAAACCTCGTGCACAAAACCCATGCGCAAGGCGGCCTCAGGACCAAAGCGTTCACAAGTCAGCGCATAGCGACGCACATTGCGCACACCCATCGCATGGCATAGCTGAGGCAAAATAATTCCAGCGATCAGACCCCAGCGGGCTTCAGTGATGGCAAAAATTGCATTGTCCGCCGCAACAACGATGTCACAGACAGAGGCAATGCCAGTACCACCGCCAAAGCAACCGCCCTGAATAAGCGCAACGGTGGGGATGGGCACAATATCTAAACGTCGCACCGCTTCGGCGGTTAAGCGGGATACCCGTTCATTCTCTTCAGGGGACTTCACGCCCACACCGGAAATCCACGCAAGGTCAGCACCCGCCTGGAAATGACGACCATTTCCACGGATCACGACTGCACGGGCGTCAGGCTTTGGGCCAAGAAGGTCTAAGGCCTCATGTAAGCCGCTAATTAAGTCTTCGTTATAAGCGTTATTTACTTTTGGCCGGTTTAGCGTAACAGTGACGACTCCGCGAGAATCCACATCGCAAAGCACCGTGCCTTTTCCTAATTCTTTTGACATGCGTCAAGCTCCTTTTTGCAGCAAAGCATACTCCAGGATGTTAAATTCAATAAAAAAATAGAGACAAACCGCTTCAAGAGAACATGCATCATGACACCTGAAGAACGCTTAGTTGCGCTCGGCATCCAACTACCGACGCCCCCAGCACCCATTGCAAACTTCTTACCCTGGCGCAGAGTTGGCCAATTGCTCTATCTTTCGGGTCAAGGGCCACGTGACGCTAACGGAAAAATTAGTGTGGGCCGACTCGGGCGCGATTGCTCCGTAGAGAGAGGCTATGCCGATGCACGCTCGGTTGGCCTGCAGCTACTTGCAACGATCCGCGCTGCCGTCGGCTCGCTCAATCACGTCGAAGCGGTGATTAAGTTGCTCGGCATGGTCAACGCAGAGCCAGACTTTGGCGAACACCCCAAAGTAATCAACGGTTGCTCCGATGTCTTAGTCGAGGTACTAGGAGACCGCGGCAAACACGCGCGCTCCGCTGTTGGGATGGGGTCACTGCCCAATTGCATGACCGTCGAAGTCGAGGCAATTATCCAAATCGCAGAAGGGTATTGAGCAAATCCCCACACGCAGCTGGAACGCTGCGCTGCTTAAGGTACTATTTACTGCATACAGACGTGTTTATTCCGTTAACTGACATATAGAAAAGACTAGCTCTCCATGGAAAAATTAGACGCCATCATCATCGGGTCCGGCTTTTCGGGCATGTACCAACTCTACAGCCTGCGCGACAAACTCGGCCTCAAGGCTAAAGTCCTGGACGGTGCAAGCGGAGTGGGCGGCACATGGTTCTGGAATCGCTATCCCGGCGCGCGATGCGATTCAGAAAGTCACACGTACATGTATTACTTCTCAAAAGATTTGGTGAATGAGTGGGAATGGTCGGAGCGCTACCCACAACAGCCTGAAATTTTGCGCTATCTGAACTTTGTTGCGGACAAACTCAACTTGCGCTCGGATATTGAATTAAATACGCGCATGTCTGAGGCGCACTTTGATGTCGCAACGAACCGCTGGAACATCAAGACTGAGAATGGCAAAGAGTACAACGCCAAGTATCTCATCACTGCAGTGGGTTGCCTCTCGTCGGCTAACCTTCCAAAGATTGAAGGCTTGGCCGACTTCAAAGGTGAGTGGTATCACACAGGTCAGTGGCCGCATGAGGGCGTAGATTTCACCGGCAAGCGCGTTGCGCTGATCGGCACGGGCTCCACAGGCATCCAGGCGACGCCAGTCATTGCTTCAACAGCCAAGCATCTGACCGTGTTTCAACGCACACCCAACTACAGCCTTCCCGCCCGTAATGCACCGCTGACCCCAGAATTTAAAAAGTATGCCAAGCAGCATGCAGCTGAGATTTATAAGATCATGACCACGAATACGAATGGTCACGGTTTTTACATCGAAGACGTATCTGCGCTTGATGTACCCGAAACTGAGCGGCTAAAAGCGTTTGAAGAAAAATGGGAGATGGGGGGCTTTCAGTTTCGCGCCCTCTATCGCGACATTCTGACCAGTGCCGCAGCAAATGAAACGGCTGCAGAGTTCCTACGCGGAAAAATCAAAGAGATTGTTAAGGACCCCTCGGTTGCCGAAGACCTCGCCGATATCGACCACCCCTTTGCAGCTAAGCGCCCCCCAATTGACTCAGGCTATTTCGAAACATTCAACCGCGACAACGTCTCGCTGTTAAACATTCGTAAAACGCCGATTGAGCGCATCACAGCAAAAGGTGTCAAGACCACAACCCAAGAGGTTGAAGCAGACGTCATCGTCTTTGCAACTGGCTTTGACGCGATGACGGGTTCGCTCGTGAAGCTCGATATAACCGGTCGCGACAATCGCAAGCTCAAGGAGTACTGGAACGCCGGTCCACGTACCTATCTTGGCCTGCAAGTCCCTGGCTTTCCCAACATGTTCACCATCACCGGACCAGGCAGCCCTTCTGTGCTTTGCAATATGCCACCCGCAATTGAACAGCACGTTGAATGGATTACAAACTGCATCCAGCACATGGAGAGCAAGCACCTCGCTGTGATCGAGACAACAGAGCAGTCCGGAGACACTTGGCAGGCCGAGGTAGACCGCGCAGCAAATGCAACACTTTTGCCCACGGTCAAGCACTCTTGGTATTTGGGCGGCAACGTGCCCGGCAAGCCACGGGTATTTATGCCTTACGCAGGTGGCCTCGCTCACTATCGTAAGATTTGCGATGACGTC
>CAIYWO010000242.1 GCA_903929925.1 uncultured beta proteobacterium
ACGACCGCAGCTCGGCGGCAACCCTGGGGCGCGTTTATTTCTAGTACCGCAGCAAGATATTCGAATCGGGGGCAGACAAAGTAGCTCGCAGTATCAGTACACCTTGATGGCAAGCGAGCTCGGCGACTTAAAGGAGTGGCTGCCTAAGGTACAAGAGGCGTTGGCCAAGCTGCCGGAGCTTGTCGATGTCGACACCGATGTCGAGGACCGTGGACGGCAAGTGACCGTGCTAGTCGATCGTGATGCGGCCCAGCGACTAGGCGTGTCGATGGCAAGCATTTCCGCCGTGCTCAATAATTCTTTTAGTCAACGACAAATTTCCGTGATGTACGGTGCCCGCAATCAATACCGGGTCGTTATGGGGGTTGCACCGCGTTATGCGCAGGATCCCGACTCGTTGAATGATGTGTATGTTTTGAGTCAGACTGGTGATCGTATTCCGTTTTCCGCGTTTGCGAAGTTTGAAGTGAGCAATTCGCCTCTAAGTGTACGGCACCAAGGCTTGCTTGCAGCCGACACCATCTCGTTTGATTTGGCACCAGACGTTTCACTCGGACAGGCAACTGCAGCCATCGATCGGGCCGTTGCGGAAATTAATTTACCAAGCGATCGTATACAAGCTGGCTTTCAGGGGACCGCCAAAGCGTTACAAAGCGCCTTGTCGAATCAGCCTTGGTTGATTTTGGCGGCTTTGGTCACCATGTATATCGTTCTTGGGATGCTGTATGAAAGTACGATCCATCCCTTAACAATCCTCTCGACCTTGCCTTCGGCAGGGGTGGGGGCTTTGTTGGCCTTGTTACTACTTAAGACGGAGTTCACGCTGATTGCGCTCATTGGTGTGTTTCTTTTGATCGGCATTGTGAAGAAAAATGCCATCATGATGGTGGACTTCGCCCTAGATGCGCAGCGCAGGCTTGGGCTTTCGCCGCGTGATGCGATTCATCAGGCTTGTTTGACCCGTTTTCGTCCGATTCTGATGACGACCGCTGCCGCCATCTTCGGTGCCATGCCTTTAGTGTTCGCCTCGGGTGCAGGAGTCGAGTTGCGCAAGCCTTTGGGTATTACGATTCTTGGGGGTTTACTCGTTAGTCAGTTGCTCACGCTTTACACTACACCTGTGGTTTATCTTTATCTGGATCGTTTCCGTTTATGGATGCTTAAGCGGCCCTGGACCAAGTCTCAAGAATGATGAATATTGTTTTCCTGCGCGCGAGTGTGACGCTTCTATTAGCGATTGGGTTGACCGGATGCATGGTCGGACCTGACTACGTGCGGCCCACGATTGATGTGGGGGTGCAGTTCAAAGAGTCGCCGGGTTGGAAATTGGCTCAACCAGCATTAGCAAATGCACCGCGCGAACCCTGGTGGTTGATGTATCGCGATCCGACGCTGACGCAGCTGATGCAGGAACTGAATGTGTCGAACCAAAATATCGCTTTGGCTGAAGCGCGATTTCGGCAAGCGGTCGCAGTCACGCAGGGTGCACGCGCCCCTTTGCTGCCAACAGTCTCTGCCACGGGCAGTGCTACTCGGGCGGGTGCTGGTGTGTCAACACCCACTGCTAGCGCGAGTGCGGTCAGTAACTCCTATGGATTAAATGCGCAGGCCGCTTGGCAGATCGACATTTGGGGCAGTGTGCGCCGAAATATCGAATCGACTGATGCGACAGAGCTTGCGTTGGCGGCCGATGTCTCGGGTGCGCGCTTAACTGCACAGACAGCGCTGGCGCTTGCCTACTTGCAAGTGCGGGTTCTGGATGAGCAGCGTCGCTTGTTGGTTGCAACGGTCGATGCTTATCAACGCGCGTTGAAGCTTACGCAGAATCGTTATAACGCTGGAATTTCCGGACAGGGTGATGTGTCGGTTGCGCGAACTCAGTTAGAAAGCACTCGTGCACAATTAATCGATCTCGAGCAGCAGCGGGCAATTTTTGAAAATGCCGTAGCGGTCTTGCTGGGACGGGCACCGTCAACGTTTGGGATTAAAGCTCAAAAGGTTCCCCTTGTGCCGCCCATGGTTCCGGTGGGTTTGCCCTCAGAGTTGCTCGAGCGTCGTCCTGATGTGGCAGCCGCTGAAAGACGCACGGCTGCGGCGAATGCGCAGATCGGTGTTGCGACAGCTGCTTGGTTTCCAAACCTGACGTTGAATGCCAATGCTGGGTACCGCAGCAACGATTTTACGCAGTGGTTTACCGCACCAGCGCAGTTTTGGGCTCTTGGGCCACAGCTTGCCGCACTGATTTTTGATGGAGGTGCGCGCCAGGCTCAGATTGACCAGACGCGTGCGCAGTTTGATGCGCAGGTGGCTATCTATCGGCAAACAGTGTTAACCGCGCTGCAGGAAGTCGAGAACGCGATGGTGCAAATGCGCGTGTTCGAACAGGAAGAGGCTGTTCAGCGCTTGGCTGTGCAGTCAGCACAACAGTCGCTACGCTTGGCCCGTAACCAGTATGACCAAGGTTTGATTGATTATTTAAGTGTGGCTGTACTGGAAACCACCGCACTCAATAACGAACGCACCTACATCACCTTGGTTGGTAATCGATTCGCGGCAAGCGTGCGCTTGGTTGCGTCGCTTGGTGGTGGTTGGTCGGCAGAGGATCTTAAGCGCTTGGATGACTCAGGTAATCCAACGACGCAGCCCAGCAAAGCCGTGCCCACCAACTGATTTCGCTTGCGCAAGTGTGTCGGCAGATTGCCCGCCGAGCGCAAAGACGGGCAGACCCGCCTGTTGGTTTAGTCGTGCAAACTCTTCCCAACCTATCCCAGGATGCTCCGGATGTGAGGCGGTTGGTAAAACGGGTCCCAGCACGGCAAAGTCTGCCTCAAGTTTGCGCGCATGCGCAAGCTCCGAAAGCTCGTGGGTCGACACGCCGACAAGATGTCCTGCAGGCAGTTCCGGACGAGCACTGATGCCTTTGGCATCTGCTGCGCGCAAGTGCACGCCGTCACCTTGTGACCACCAAGCAGACGGGTGCACGCTGTTGACGACAACACGCGCCCCGCCTGCGTGACACTGTGCGAGGATTTCATCAAAAGCAGCTTTCAAGCTCGTGCTTGCGGGGCCGTCTGGCCACCCAGGCTCACGCCACTGCAAGAGCTTGATGCCCTCTTTGAGGCCTTGCGCTAACCGCTGTTGGAACGCAGCCAGGCCCTGAGGCGACCCCGCACTTGAAATTGCATAAACCTCAGGCAAGTTCAGCCAGCGCAGCGGCGGGTAGGTTGCGGGTAATAATTTTGGGACATCTAGCGCCTCGGTTAGAGGAACCCAGCGCAGAAGCTGTCCCTCCAGACCTTGTGGCTCCCCATCCCAGCCGGTGACGCGACAGAAGGCAAGTCGCACCGTCGTGGTTGGGTAGGCGTGCACGTACGTGACCCAGGGCGTGGCAGTGTGTATCTGGATGCCAAGTTCCTCTTGCAATTCTCGTGCGAGCGCCTGCATGACGGATTCGCCCGGCTCTAGCTTGCCGCCGGGCAGTTCCCACCAGCCTGGCCAAGGTTTATCTGCGGGGCGATTACCCAACAAAACCGTGCCATCGGGTCGCAGCAAGACTCCTACTGCGACATCGATAATTTTTTCAGGCATGCCGAGCGGCCCAGTCCCGAGAGAAGTGCCAAGCAACACGCCCTGAGCGTGAACCACGCTCAAGCGCCCATTGCAACGCCTCCGTGCGTGCCTCGGCGATGCTCTGCTTGGAGCAACCAAGTGTTTCAAGCCAGTGCGCAACGATGTCCAGATAATCGTCTTGCTTAAAGGGGTAGAAAGACAGCCAAAGTCCAAAGCGCTCAGAGAGCGAGATTTTTTCTTCGACGGTTTCACCAGGATGCACTTCACCATCGGCCTGGTGGCGCGCAGCAAGGTTCTCACTCATGTACTCAGGCATGAGGTGTCGGCGGTTTGAGGTCGCGTAAATCAGTACGTTGTTCCCGCTCGATGCGGCAGATCCGTCGAGAACGGATTTCAGCGCTTTATAGCCAGACTCGCCTTCTTCGAAGGAGAGGTCGTCGCAGAAAACAATAAACTTTTCAGGGCGCGAGGCGACCAGATCAACAATGTCAGCGAGGTCACCGAGATCTGCCTTGTCGACTTCAATTAGTCGCAGGCCACGACCGGCATAACTGGCCAACATGGCTTTCACGAGCGAGCTTTTGCCTGTGCCGCGTGCGCCGGTCATCAACACATTATTTGCCGGCCTGCCCTCGACGAAATGACGCGTGTTGCGGTCGATGATGTCCTTCTGGCGTTCGATGTGTTGCAGATCTTCGGGATTAATCAATGACACGTTGGCGATCGCATCAAGCCATCCATGCGAGGCGCCACGCTTGCGCCAGCGGTAGGCGTGCGCTTCCCAGTTGATTGGAGGCGGTGCGGGGGGCAGCCACGCTTCGAGTTGGGCTAAGACGCGTGTAGCGCGGGCCAAAAGATCGGCCATGGGTAGGTTGTTGTCGGTAATAGGTTTCATTGTGAATCAAGAACGGTAATCGGCGTTGATGCTGACGTACTCATGCGAGAAGTCGCAGGTGTACACGGTTTCGGTCGTGTTGCCGCGTCCAAGCGCGATCCGCACCAGTATTTCGGCTTCTTTCATGACACGTTGACCATCGGCTTCCTGGTAAGAGGGATTGCGACCGCCTTGGGTGGCGACCAAGACATCACCGAGCCACAGTTTGACACCACCGACATCCAGGTCAGTGATCCCCGCGTAGCCGATTGCTGCCAAGATACGGCCTAGGTTTGGGTCGCTCGCAAAAAACGCTGTCTTGACCAACGGTGAGTGCGCGACTGCATACGCGACGAGCAGTGCTTCGTCTGATGACTTCGCTTCTTCGACCTGAATCGTCATGAATTTTGTAGCACCTTCGCCGTCTCGGACAATTTTTTGTGCGAGGTCGGTCGCGGCCGCAGCCAACACTGCCTTGAGCTCTGCGTAGTGGGGGTGTGCAGCGCTATCGACCATGAGGCCGCTTTTGCCTGTCGCGATCACGATGAAGGAGTCATTCGTTGAGGTGTCGCCGTCAATCGTGATGCGATTGAACGAGACATCAGCAATTTCACGGGCCAGTTGATTGAGTAAAGGTTGCGCAATGCCGGCATCGGTCGCGAGATAGCTCAGCATGGTGGCCATGTTCGGACGGATCATGCCAGCGCCTTTGCTAATGCCGGTCAGAGTGATCGTTTTTCCGCCCAACGTTACGCGCTGAGAATGAATTTTGGGCAAGGTGTCGGTGGTCATAATGCCATGCGCGGCGGAGACCCAATTATTGGCACTCAGGTTCTTTAACGCAGCAGGCAGGCCCGCTTTGATTCGGTCAACGGGGAGGGGTTCAAGAATGACCCCGGTAGAGAACGGCAGGATTTGATTGCTTTCCAAGCCCATGAGCTTAGCCAGTGCCTCACAGGTTTCATTAGCGGCCTTTAGACCTGGTTCGCCTGTGCCAGCGTTGGCGTTGCCCGTATTAATCACGAGTGCCTGAATCGGCGCGCCAGCGCCCAGATGCTCTTGGCAAACCAGGACCGGTGCTGCGCAGAAGCGATTGCGGGTGAACACACCAGCAACCGTTGAGCCGGGGCTTAGTTTAAAGACGGTCAGATCGCGTCGATCCGCTTTGCGGATGCCGGCTTCGGTTACGCCGATTTCGACGCCGGTGACAGGATAGACAGCGTCATCTTTTGGGATATGCAGGTTAACGGCCATGGTGGGTCACAGGGTAGAGTGAACAAAACGCAATTATCACCTGTTTTGAGCCCGGGTATACCACTAGCGTTGCCGGACCCGGTTCCTGCCTTGTGGTGGCAAAAGGCAGCTCACCTGCTACTATTTGCGGTGACGAATTTTGCCCGTGCAGGCCCAATTGCCGGGCCTTTAACACCTTGGAGACCCAGAGATGCGCCTGATTCAAAAACTGTTTGCGGCTGCCGCGTTGCTGCCCTGTTTGGTCTTTGCCCAAACCCCTATCAAAGTCGGCATTGCCAACGACCTGTCCGGCCCCTTTGCGGCCTTAGGGGCTGAGGCACGCGACGGCTTCAATTTGGCCATCAAACAATTGGGTGGAAAGCTAGGCGGGCAGCCTGCCGAGTTCATTCAGGCAGATATGGGGGGTAATCCTGACCAGGCACGCCAGCTGGTCAGCCGTTACATCCAGCGCGACAAAATTGATTTTTTCACCGGTCCAATTGGGTCTAACGTTGCCCTTGCCGTGGGCCCAGCGCTGTTTGCGGCAAAAGTGCCTTACCTGTCGAACAATCCAGGCCCCAGCCAGTTTGCGGGTGCGCAGTGTAATGACTACTGGTTTGGCGTGTCCTACCAGAACGACGCTTTTCATGAAGCGGCCGGTAAAGTGGCTGCCGATCGCGGCTTTAAGAAAATGGTCATCATGGCCCCAGACTATCCTGCAGGCAAGGATGCGTTAAACGGCTTCAAGCGTGGTTACAAGAATGCGGTGAGCCAAGAGGTTTACACCAAGCTCGGCCAAATCGATTACGCCGCAGAGCTTGCACAGATTCGTGATGCCAAGCCGGATGCGATTTACATCTTCTTGCCAGGCGGTATGGGCATCAACTTTATTAAGCAATTTGTTTCGGCTGGTTTAAACAAGACCGTCAAAATCGTGGGCCCTGGCTTCTCGGCAGACGAGGATGTGATTCGTGCGGTCGGTGAGCCGATGATCGGCATGTTTAATACAGCCCAGTGGGCGCATGACCTGGACAATGCGCAGAACAAAGCGTTCGTGGCGGCCTTCCGCAAGGAATACAACAACCGCCAACCTTCGGTTTACGCCGCACAAGCGTACGACACGATCATGGCCATGGATGCTGCTGTCAAAGCAGTCGGCGGTAAAGTTGCTGACCGTGCTGCAGTTGTCGCTGCACTCAAGAAGGCTGACTTCCAATCGGTGCGTGGCCCCTTCAAATATGGCGTCAACAACTTCCCGATCCAGCCTTACTACGTGCGCGTGATCGAAAAAGCAGCAGATGGCAGCATCACCAACAAGCTAGTCGGCAAAGTGTTTGACTCTTATCAGGATGTGTACGTTGGCGAGTGCAAGAAATAAGCACTCCTAAGCCTACTGTTGTCTTGATATGAGCGCGACACTGATTGCCGAGCAGTTGCTGAACGGCTTGCAGTTCGGTTTGATGTTGTTTCTGATTGCGGCGGGCCTGACGCTTGTGTTCGGGATTCTCGATATCCTGAATGTGGCGCATGGCTCGTTGTATATGGCGGGCGCTTATGTTGCCGCCCAGACCATGCAGGCCACCCAATCCTTTGTGCTGGCCGTCGTCGTTGCTGCGGTGGTGACAGGGCTGGTTGGCTTGATGATTGAGCTCGTGTTGATCAGGCGCCTGGTCGTGCGCGACCATTTAGCACAAGTGCTTGGCACTTTCGCCATTATTTTGATCGCCAACGATGTCGTGAAGATGATTTGGGGACCAGCCCCTGTCATGATGAGTATGCCAGCGGCACTTTCTGGTCCCGTGCATATCCTGCCCGACATGTTGTATCCCGCGTATCGGCTTCTGATTATTGCGGTGGGTCTTGCAGCTGCGCTCGGTCTGTATCTATTTGTTACGCGTACACGTGCCGGAGTGCTGGTGCGTGCTGGTGCCTCGAATCGGCAAATGGCCACTTTGATGGGTGTGCGCGTGCCACTGTTATTTTTGGGCGTATTTGTTTTGGGTGCGATGCTAGCCGCCCTGGCGGGAGCAATGCTTGGCCCGGTCACGGCCATTCAAGCCGGGATGGGCGAGCAAATTCTGATTTTGGTGTTGGTGTGCATTGTGATCGGTGGCATTGGCTCGATTCGTGGCGCATTTGTGGGCGCTCTGTTGGTAGGGTTTGTCGATACAGCTGGCCGAGCTTTTTTGCCGACCTTGTTGAAAACGTTTTTTTCCCCTGCGGTTGCTTCGAGCGTTGGCCCAACTCTGGCGGCGATATCAATTTATATTTTGATGGCAGTGGTGCTGGTGTTTAGACCTGCTGGTTTGTTCCCTGCGCGCGGATGATGATGCAATCGCTTTCTTCTCGTCTGCCTTGGCTCTGCCTCATTCTATTGATCGCATTCCCACTGGTTGCTCCGGCGTTGAATCTTGACTTCTATGTGTCTTTCGTTCGTCGCGTGTTGATTTTTGCACTGGCGGCAAGCAGTCTGAACTTTATCCTTGGGTATGGCGGGATGGTGGCGCTTGGTCACGCTGCCTTCTTTGGTGCGGGAGCCTATGTGGCTGCGATCCTGTCGACGCAAGGTGTGCAGCAAGCTTGGTTAGCTTGGCCAATTGCGATGTTGGTCTCTGCTGTACTGGCTTTGCTCGTGGGCTTGGTCTCGCTACGAACCCGAGGTGTGTACTTCATCATGATCACGCTCGCGTTTGCGCAAATGGTGTTTTATTTGTTCATTTCGTTGCGCCAATACGGTGGCGAAGATGGCATTAACTTGCCAGCACCCTTGCAGTTGCCCGGATTAAATTTAGCCAACGACATGACGTCCTACTATGTGGTGCTCGCGATTGTTCTGGGATGCCTATGCCTGATCAATCGTGTGGTGCAGGCCCGGTTCGGCCAGGCGTTGCAAGGGATCCGTGAAAACGAAGCGCGCATGGAGGCCTTGGGATATCCGGTATTCAAGATCAAATTGCTCGCGTTTGTACTTGCCGGTGCGGTTGCCGGTCTTGCCGGTGCCTTGCTGGCTAATCACAACTTATTTGTATCCCCCAGTTTGATGCACTGGACCTCCTCGGCGAGCCTGATCATTATGGTGATCGTAGGTGGAATCGGTCTGCGGTATGGGGGCGTTGTTGGCGCGGCAGTGATGCTTTGGCTTGAGGAGGTTTTGCGCCTCTACACGGACTACTGGCATATGCCGCTAGGTTTATTGTTACTCGCAATCGTGTTGTTTGCGCCGCGCGGACTTGCCGGAGCGTGGACCACCTTTACAACGCGCACCTCCAAAGCAGAGCGTGCAGCATGACAGTCGCATTACAGGCGCATCAACTGACAAAGCGATATGGCGCGCTGGTTGCGTGTGACGAAGTCTCGCTCACGGTCATGCCCGGCGAAATCCATGCGCTCATCGGGCCCAATGGCGCGGGGAAGTCCACGCTGATTCATTTGCTGTCCGGCACGATTGCCTCCGATTCGGGCAAGCTGCAGCTAGGTGATCGCGATGTGACGCGTCTGTCGCCACATGCGCGTGTGTCCGCTGGGTTGTCGCGCTCATATCAAATCACAAATATTTTTAAGCAGCTGTCGGTATTTGATAATTTAATGCTCGCAGTACAAGCGCATGCGGGCAGCAGTTTTGAGTTTTGGCGTCCGCGCGCAACTGATCATGGTTTGCGGGAGGCTGCGGTGGCCTTGGCGGGCCAGTGCGCAATCGAGCAGACGTTGTGGACCCAACCTGCAGGCGCGTTACCGCATGGCGAGCAGCGTAAATTGGAATTCGCCTTAGCGCTTGCGGCCCAGCCCAGCGTCTTATTGCTCGATGAGCCGATGGCGGGAATGGGTCCTGACGAGACCGTTCGCTTAACAGAACTAATCGCTTCCTTGCGTGGCCGTGTTGCGATGCTGCTTGTAGAGCACGACATGCAGGCAGTATTTCGGCTCGCGGATCGTATCTCTGTGCTGGTGTACGGTCGCGTGATCGCCACGGGTACCCCGGACGAGATACGCGCCAATGCAGCTGTACGGCAGGCCTACCTCGGCGAGGAGGCAGCGTAATGTTGCGCGTGACAAATATTCAAAGCGGGTATGGCTTAAGCCAAGTGCTCTTTGATGTTTCTCTTGAGATCGGTGCGGGTGAGGTGGTTGCGCTACTAGGACGTAACGGGATGGGTAAGTCGACACTGGTGCGCACGGTGTTTGGCCAATTGCCTCTGCAAGCAGGACGACTGAGCTTTGATGGGCAAGATGTTTCGGGATGGGCGCCTGATCGCGTCGCCCGCCTTGGTCTGGCGATTGTTCCTGAGGGACGACAATGCTTTCCGAATCTTTCGGTTCGCGAGCATCTGACGGCCTTTGCTGCACAGCGTAATGGCAATGCAAGTCAGCGGTGGGATCTGGAACGGGTGTTTGAGATGTTTCCGCGCCTGCGCGAGCGCCAGAGCAACATGGGCAACCAATTGTCGGGCGGCGAGCAACAGATGTTGGCGATTGGTCGTGCGTTGGTCACCAATCCCAAACTGTTAATTCTTGATGAGGCCACTGAAGGGCTAGCACCGATCGTTCGTGAAGAGATTTGGCAGTGTCTTGCGCGTCTGCGCGAGGCTGGTCAAACTATTTTAGTCATCGATAAATATGTCGAACGGCTGATCAAGCTTGCCGATCGACATATTATTCTCGAGCGCGGTCGCGTCGTATGGCAGGGTAGCTCTGCCGAACTAGACGCTGATCGCAGTCTTTGGACGCGCTACTTAGGCGTTTAATTTCGCAAACACTTTGTCGGCGGCCGCAATGGTTGCTGCGATGACGCTGTCGTCGTGGGTGCTCGAAACAAACCCTGCCTCGTAGGCCGAGGGTGCGAAGTACACACCTTCATCGAGCATGGCATGGAAAAACACCTTAAACATGTCGATGTTGCTCGCGGAAACTTCGGCCAAGGTGGTCGGGACTTTGTCTGAGAAGTACACGCCAAACATACCCCCAACACAGTCTGCACTGAATGGAATTTTGTGCGCGCGTGCGCGCTCGACGAGGCCGTCGCAGAGGGTGCGGGTACGCTTACCGAGGTCCTCATAAAAGCCGGGCTGGGCTAGCAGCTTTAAGGTCGTGATGCCTGCTGCAACGGCGACTGGGTTACCGGAAAGTGTGCCAGCTTGGTAGACGCCGCCAAGCGGCGCGATGTTGCTCATGATTTTGGCACTCGCACCGAAAGCACCGATGGGCATTCCGCCGCCGATTACCTTTGCAAGAGTTGTGATGTCCGGTTTGATCCCTGTTAGTCCTTGTACGCCTTGAGGTCCGACACGAAAGCCTGTCATGACTTCATCGAAGATTAAGAGTGCACCATGCGCCGTACATTCGCTGCGCAGTGTTTCTAGAAAGCCTGGAATAGGCTTGATCATATTCATGTTCCCAGCGATCGGTTCCACGATGATGCAAGCGATTTCATTGCCGTGTTGCGCGAACGCTGCTTTGACGCCAGCGATGTCGTTGTAATCCAACACGATCGTGTGCGCGACGAACTCGGGCGGCACGCCTGCTGAGGTTGGGTTGCCAAAGGTCAGCAGCCCTGAGCCTGCTTTTACGAGCAAGCTGTCTGCATGACCGTGATAACAGCCTTCGAATTTGATGATCTTGTTGCGCCCAGTTGCGCCTCGCGCCAAGCGGATAGCGGTCATGGTGGCTTCAGTGCCCGAGCTCACCAGACGCACCTGTTCGATTGAGGGCATACGTGCGATCAGCATTTCGGCGATTTCGATCTCTGCCTCGGTGGGGGCGCCGTAAGACAGACCATGGACGGCAGCCTCTTGTACGGCACGTACAACTTCTGGGTGCGCATGCCCCAGAATTGCGGGACCCCAGGAGCCAATGTAGTCGATATAGCGTTTGTCTTCTGCATCCCAAAAATAGGGACCCTGCGCGCGGGCAACAAAACGCGGTGTACCGCCTACTGAGCGGAAAGCCCGGACGGGAGAATTGACGCCACCAGGAATACTGCGGCTGGCGCGTGCGAAGAGTTCGGCATTAGTTGGCATAGGAAGTACTCCGGTTAGTCAGGAGAAAGTATCAGGTTTTTGTGAGAGCGTCTTGAAACTTCGCGCTGAACGTGCGCGCAGTCTCTTCAATGTTTGGCGTGGCAAAGAGTCCACCCACCACGGCGATTGCGTCCGCGCCGGCTTGGATCGCCGAGTCGGCCTGCGCGACGCCGATGCCGCCAATCGCAACCACCGCGGGGCGGGGATGCGGCATTGCCTGGCATAGTGCTTGGCCGTCGGTCAGTACCGACAATGGTGCGGGTGGGGCGAGTGGTTTGGTTTGGGACGAGAACATGGCGCCGAAGGCAATATAGTCAACGTGATGCGCGAGGTGTTGCGCGGCAAGACCTGTATCTGCATAGCAGGAGACCCCAAGTAATAGGGTGGGACCGATCTCACGCCGAACCACGTCTGGCGCGTCGTCTTCGCGCCCGACGTGCACACCGTCCGCGCCGATTTCCAGAGCAAGCCGCCAGTCGTCGTTGATCATAAAGACCACGCTGTGTTCCAGACAGGTATCGCGTAGTCGTCGCGCCAGTGTTTTACGCCACGCGGGCGTCGCAGTTTTGTGTCGCAATTGCAGCGCGGACAAGCCACCACGGGCGGCGGCGCGAACAGCTTCGTCGAGCGCGTCCGCATCAGACCATTCTGGTGTCACGCCGTAGAGGCCGCGCGGGAACCTGAGGTTATTGTTCATAGAGGCGGGGCTGAGAGGATGTCGGTCAGGAGGCGCTCGGATGACGGCGCGCGATGCGTCGACCCATTCCTGGTTGAAAAGACTGCGCGAGGGCTTGCTCCGCGTGGGCACAGGCTTGTCTGGCTGCGTCGTCAACGCTTAGGCCTTGAGCCAGCAGGGCGGCGAGCGCGGCAGCCACCAGCCCGCCAGAGTCACGCAAGCGCTCTGGTGGCGCAACCCAAGGCCAGGTGAGGGTTTCATTATCTGGTCCAAGCAGGACGTTTACCAAGTGCCCGGGACGCTGCGGACTTCCTGTGACTAACACCCAGTCGGCACCTATTGCCTGCAGAGCTTGGGGTCCGGCGGTCAGGCCAGAAGCATCAAGCACGTCCTCAGTGATCCATTGCGTCAGACGACGCGCTTCGATGACCACAACATGTGCTTGGGGGACGAGCAACTCAAGGACGGATCCAACGAGATCTTCGACCTCCTCCTCCTCTTCTTCCTCTGGCTGTTCCGTCGTGATTTCTGGCGCACCTAAGTGCAAGACCAAAGGAACCTGGCTGTAGTCGGCCGCGATTTGTGCGACAGCGCTGACTGCTTCGGCTGAGTTCAATGCCCCTACTTTAATCGCTCCAACAGGCACGTCTTCCAACAGGCAACGGGCCTGATCATCGATTTGCTCGGCTGGGCAGGGAAACACCGACTCGCTCTCGGCCGTATCCTGAATAGTCACCGCAGTGAGGGTTGAGATTGCGTGCCCGCCAAGCGCGGCACACGTTACCGCGTCCGCAGGTAGTCCGTCTGATCCGGTTGGGTCAAATGGGCCAAAAATCAGCGTAATCGGTATTGAAATAGGTAAATTCATGTCAAAAAGACAAGCGATCGGCAGGCAAAGCCTTGTTGGTTTCGGTAAGATTGACCCCATTGTAAGAGATGAGCTGTTTTATCCGCCTAAAATCCCCGGTGGAGCGGTAAGTCCTTAAACGAAGAGAAAAAAATGCGTACTTGGATGTGTTTGATTTGTGGTTGGATTTACGATGAAGAGACTGGCGTGCCCGAAGAGGGTATTGCCCCAGGTACCCGCTGGGAAGACGTGCCACCGAACTGGGTGTGCCCAGAATGTGGTGCGCGTAAAGAAGACTTCGAATTGATGGAGATCTAAGCCGGGCCTATGACGCAGCAAATTACACCGGCCACTGAGCCGATCGACCTTTCTAATCAGTTTCTGATGGCCATGCCTGGCATGGTGGATGGTGAGTTTGCTGGCACGGTAATTTATCTTTGTGAGCATGGGCCCAAAGGCGCGCTCGGTTTGGTGATCAACCGACCGACCGACTTGAGCGTCGCGGGTCTGCTCGAAAAAATTGATCTAAAACTCGAAATCGCGCTGCCGCAGAACGCGTCGGTGTATTTTGGTGGGCCTGTCCACACGGATCGAGGTTTTGTTTTGCATTCGCCAGCGGGTAGCTTTAGCTCCAGTATCCAGCTTGGCCAGCTTGCCCTGACCACGTCCCGCGATGTGTTGCAGGCCGTCGCCGAAGGCAATGGCCCCGAAAAAATGCTGGTGACCTTGGGATATGCAGGCTGGGGTGCAGGACAGCTCGAAAACGAACTCGCACAAAACGCTTGGTTGACAGTTCCAGCAAGCCCGGATGTAATTTTTTCGACGCCCCCAGAGGACCGCTACTCGGCGGCACTCAAACTACTTGGGATTGATCCTGCAATGTTGTCTGGTGTGGCGGGGCATGCCTGAGGAAACGCTTCTCGCCTTTGATTACGGCGTCAAAAAATTAGGCGTTGCTCTCGGGAATTCTTTGCTTAGACAGGCCAAACCTCTCGAGATTATCGAGACCGCCACGCGCGATGCCCGTTTTGCCCGTGTCGAAGCGTTGCTCAAGCTCTGGCAGCCAGAGCGGTTGGTGGTGGGGCTCGCGCTCAACACGGACGGTTCAGAGCAAGAGGCAACCGCACGCTGTCGGCGTTTTGCAAACCAATTAGAAGGGCGCTTTAGGCTACCCGTTGTGTTGATCGACGAGCGTGGTTCGAGCATGGAAGCACAGAAAATTACCGGCAATGCCCCTGATGATGCTGTCGCAGCGGCTATTATTCTCCAACGCTACTTTGATGCGCTGACCTGAGGCTCGACGAATGGCTCCCACAACACCCGCCTACACGCTCGCCACCTTGCCTGATGCTGAAACGCTCTACGGTAATCTTTTGGCTTCCGTGCGCCACGCAATTCAATCCCTACCCGCCGAACTCGTGCATTTGGTCGGGATTCATTCGGGGGGCGCTTGGCTCGCACAACGACTACATAAAGATCTAGGGCTTGCACAACCCATGGGCACGCTTGATATCAGTTTTTATCGTGATGATTTCGACAAGATCGGCTTGCATGCGCAAGTGATGCCGTCAGAGATATCGTTTCCGGTTGCCGATAAGCATTTAATTCTTGTCGATGATGTGCTCTATACCGGCAGGACGATTCGGGCGGCAATGAACGAACTGTTTGATTATGGTCGACCCGCCTCGATACGTTTGGCCGTTCTGATTGATCGTGGTGGCAGAGAGTTGCCGATTGCTGCTGTCGCAGTGGGTGGCTACGTAGACCCAGCGCCTACCGCGAGTTTTGTCTTGTCCCAAACCGAGACAGGTACGTTTGTTCTCACAACAGAATCCAAGGAGCATTGATGCGTAATCCTCAACTCAATCGACATGGTGAGCTGACGCATCTGATTACGACCGAAGGTTTGCCGCGAGACATCCTGACCCATATTTTGGATACTGCGCAGACGTTTGTGCCGCTTGCTGATCGCGACGTAAAAAAAGTACCTCTCTTGCGCGGCAAGAGTGTTTTTAATCTGTTTTTCGAAAACTCAACGCGTACGCGGACAACCTTTGAAATCGCAGCAAAGAGATTGTCGGCGGATGTTTTTAATTTAAACATCAACGTTTCGTCTGCCGCAAAAGGTGAAACCCTACTCGACACGATTGCAAACTTGTCAGCGATGCAGGCCGATCTGTTTGTGGTGCGCCACGAGGCAAGTGGAGCCCCCTACTTAATTGCGCAGCATGTTGCACCTCATGTACACGTGGTGAATGCTGGTGATGGACGCCATGCGCATCCGACGCAAGGTCTGCTTGATATGTACACGATCAGACATTTCAAAAAAGACTTCGCCAATTTAACCGTAGCAGTGGTGGGTGACATCCTGCACTCACGCGTGGCACGCTCGAATATCCATGCGCTGACAACACTTGGTGTGGCAGAGGTGCGTGCGGTCGGACCTTTGACGCTGCTGCCATCGGGACTTGATCAGATGGGTGTGCGCGTCTTTACTGATATGAACGAAGGCATCAAGGGTGCAGATGTCATCATCATGCTGCGCCTTCAAAACGAACGGATGGGGGGCGCATTACTGCCTTCGTCGCACGAGTACTTCAAACACTATGGCCTGACCGAAGAAAAACTGGCTCTAGCTAAACCAGACTGTATTGTGATGCATCCAGGGCCCATGAATCGCGGGGTGGAAATAGACTCTGCCGTTGCCGATGGCCCCCATTCAGTGATTCTGAACCAAGTCACGTTTGGCATTGCGGTGCGTATGGCTGTCATGAGTATCGTTGCAGGAGCATCAGCATGAAGCTTCAGATTAAAAATGGCCGTTTGATTGATCCGGCCAACAAACTTGATCAACAGGCGGATGTGTTTATTGCTGAGGGGCATGTATTAGCCATTGGTCAGACGCCCGTTGGGTTCAAAGCAGACCGCGTCATTGATGCCTCAGGCAAATTAGTTATCCCTGGTCTTGTCGATTTGGCCGCGCGTTTGCGCGAGCCGGGCTTTGAGTATCGCGGCACACTCGAGAGTGAAATGCGGGCGGCACTTGCAGGTGGCATTACGAGTCTTGTCCTGCCTCCGGATACGGATCCAACGCTCGATGAGCCTGGTTTGGTAGAAATGCTCAAGCACCGTGCGCGCCAATTGGCGCAGGTGAATTTGTATCCCCTCGGTGCGATGACTGTGGGCCTAAAGGGTGAGACCCTCACAGAAATGGCCGAACTGACTGATGCGGGATGCATCGCGTTTTCACAAGCGGATACGCCTGTCCTCGATACAACCGTATTACTGCGCGCGATGCAGTATGCGCGTACGTTTGACTTTATGTTGTGGCTGCGTGCGCAAGATCCCTGGCTGTCTAAAGGTGGGGTGGCTGCGAGTGGTGCCTACGCCTCACGCCTCGGGTTGCCGGGTATTCCACAGCAAGCAGAAACGATTGCACTCAACACCCTGTTCGAGCTTCAGCGCACGACGGGTGTTCGGCTGCATATTTGCCGCTTGTCTTCAGCAGCCGGAATCGAGCTGGTCCGTGCAGCTAAGCGAGAAGGTTTGGACGTCACGTGTGATGTATCGGCCAATCACGTCCATCTGACGGATGTGGACATTGGTTATTACGACAGTAATTTCCGACTGGATCCGCCGTTGCGTGGGCAGCGTGATCGCGATGCGATTCGCGCAGGACTGGCCGATGGCACG
>CAIYWO010000243.1 GCA_903929925.1 uncultured beta proteobacterium
AAGTTGAAAGATCGTCTGGTTTTCATGGACTTCATTACGGATCAAAGCGAAAACGTCTGGCCAATGGTCAAGGCGGGTAAGGGCCTGACCGAAATGTTGCTCGGCTCTGAAGATCTATAAGGAGACCACCATGAAACACGTTATTTCTGTTCTGATGGAAAACGCTCCTGGTGCGCTGTCGCGCGTTGTGGGTCTATTTTCTGCGCGGGGTTACAACATTGAAACCTTGACGGTTGCTCCGACCGAAGACAGTACCTTGTCTCGTCTGACGCTCGTCACGATGGGATCTGATGATGTGATCGAGCAAATCACCAAGCACTTGAATCGACTGGTTGATGTGATCAAGGTCGTGGATCTCAGTGAAGGACCACACATTGAGCGCGAGCTCATGTTGATTAAAGTGCGCGCTGTCGGTAAAGAGCGCGAAGAGATGAAGCGTATGGCGGATATTTTCCGTGGACGCATCATTGATGTAACGGATAAGGCCTACACCATCGAACTCACGGGAAACCAAGAGAAGGTGCAAGCTTTTATTGATGCGCTGGATCGTAGCGCCATCCTTGAGACCGTCCGTACGGGCGTATCGGGTATTGGCCGCGGCGAACGCATTCTTAAAATTTGATCGGCGCTGGCCGATTGATTTGATTCAAAACGATAGCTTTACGCATTACTGTATTCAACTTAAAAAAATCTGGAGCCCAGAATGAAGGTTTATTACGATAAAGATTGTGATCTGTCCCTGATCAAAGGTAAAACCGTTGCAATTATTGGTTACGGTTCACAAGGTCACGCGCATGCATTGAACCTGCATGAGTCGGGCGGTAAAGTCGTAGTTGGTTTGCGCAAAGACGGCGCATCGTGGAAGAAAGCCGCGAATGCTGGCCTGAAAGTTGCTGAAGTTGCCGATGCAGTGAAGTCTGCAGACCTCGTCATGATGCTGTTGCCTGACGAAAACATCGCTCAGGTCTACCGCGAAAGCGTGCACGCCAACATCAAGCCTGGTGCAGCGCTTGCCTTCGCACACGGCTTTAACGTGCACTACGGCCAAGTTGTGCCACGCGAAGACATCGACGTCGTGATGATTGCGCCTAAGGCACCTGGTCACACAGTGCGCGGCACCTATTCGCAAGGTGGCGGCGTGCCAGCACTGGTCGCTGTGCATCAAGACAAATCGGGTTCGGCACGCGATGTCGCCCTGTCGTATGCCTGCGCAATTGGTAGCGGTCGCGCTGGTGTGATCGAGACAAACTTCCGCGAAGAAACAGAAACTGACTTGTTCGGTGAACAGGCAGTGTTGTGCGGCGGTACGGTCGAGCTTATCAAAGCTGGCTTCGACACGCTCGTCGAAGCAGGCTACGCGCCAGAAATGGCTTACTTTGAGTGCTTGCACGAACTCAAGTTGATCGTTGACCTGATTTATGAAGGCGGTATCGCCAACATGAACTACTCGATTTCGAATAACGCAGAGTTTGGCGAATACGAAACAGGTCCTAAGATTGTTACCGATGCCACACGTGATGCGATGCGTCAGGCCTTGAAAGACATTCAGACTGGCGAATACGCTAAGCGCTTCATCCTTGAGAACCAGGCTGGCGCACCAGCATTGACTTCGCGTCGTCGTATCAATGCTGAGTCGCAAATCGAAGTTGTCGGCGCGAAGCTGCGCGCCATGATGCCTTGGATTGCTGCAAACAAGCTGGTCGATAAGACTAAGAACTGATTTTGAGGTATTTCAGGCATTTCGTGGCGCTTTGGCGACTCGATGGCCTGACTCAGTTCAGCCGGCATTCGAAAACACGCCCTTCGGGGCGTGTTTTTTTGGGTTAACCTTTCGCTTACGATGAATACACCACATTACCCCCACCCTATTATTGCCCGCGAGGGTTGGCCTTTTCTTGCGGGCTCGATTGCTTTAGCCGTGCTAGTGACATTTTTGTCGCCTGCCTGGTCCATCCTCTTTTGGGTGATCGCGGTCTTCGTCTTGCAATTTTTTCGTGACCCAGCGCGTGCTGGCTCGACCGAGGTCAATGCCGTGTTGTCTCCGGCGGACGGCCGAATTGTTGTGGT
>CAIYWO010000244.1 GCA_903929925.1 uncultured beta proteobacterium
CTACGGAGTTGGCTGGAAAGCGCTAATGACTCGTCCATTGGGTTTCCGGTCCAGCATTTACCCTTTGCTGTGTTTCGGCGAGCCGGCCGCCCTGAGGCCTATCGGCCAGGCGTAGCAATAGGCGATCAAATTATTGACCTGGCTCAACTGGCTACCACGAAGCCTTTCACGGGCTTAGCAGCTGAAGCACTTAATACGTGTACAGGACCAGCACTCAATGCGCTGATGGCGCTTGGCAATGCGCATTGGACAGAGCTGAGGCTGGCCTTGTCTCGTGCCGTCCGAGTGGGTAGCAGCTTGCAAGCTCAAATCACGCGCGTGTTGGTATCGCAAGTTGATGCCGAATACAGTCTGCCTGCGCATATTCGTGACTACACAGATTTCTACATCTCGATTTATCACGCCACCGCGGGGGGCAAGATCTCGCGTCCAGATGCGCCGTTATTGCCCAATTTTAAATGGCTGCCTATCGGCTACCACGGTCGTGCATCGAGTGTGGGGATGTCGGGTCATGAGGTGGTGCGTCCAATTGGCCAGTCTCGCCCTGCGTCTGCGAATGAAGCACCAAGTTTCGGCCCGAGTAAGCGGCTTGATTTTGAGCTCGAAATGGGAATGTTTGTGGGACCTGGTAACGCACAAGGTACGCGCATTTCGATTGACCAGGCCGATGAACATATTTTTGGTCTTTGTATTCTCAATGATTGGTCGGCGCGCGATATTCAAGCGTGGGAGGTTCAGCCCTTAGGCCCCTTCTTAGCCAAAAGTTTTGCTACAACGATCTCGCCATGGATCGTCACACGCGAGGCGCTCGAGCCCTACCGGTTGCCCTTTAGTCGCCCCGAGACGGATCCTCAGCCTTTGCCTTATTTGATGAACGACGCAACCAGAAAAGGTGGCGCGTATGACATCGGTCTTCGGGCATGGATTTCGACAGAGCAATCGCGTGCAGGCAGACACCCACCGGCGTTGTTGGCCCATAGTAATTTATGCCATGCGTACTGGACCTTATCTCAGCTCATTACTCATCACACTGTGAATGGGTGTAACTTACAGCCAGGTGATCTGATCGGTACTGGGACAATGTCAGGCCCTGATCCTGATCAGGCGCTGTCCTTTAATGAGCTCAGTGCTGGCGCGACGCGGTCGGTCAAACTGCCTTGGGGACAAGAGCGTAAGTTTTTAGAAGACGGTGATGAAGTTATTTTGCAAGCCGAGTGTGTTAAGGAAGGATACCCAAGACTAAACTTTGGTCAAGCAACTGGAAAAATCCTGCCATCTTTATAAAGAAAGGATCATAAAAAGTATATGTCGATCAATATTGGATTTTTACTCTTCCCGAATCTCACGCAGCTTGACTTAACAGGGCCTGCCCAAGTTCTAAGTCGAATCCCGGACGCCAAAGTCCATTTGGTGTGGAAATCAATCGAGCCGGTTTTAACGGATGTTGGTTTTACGATAAACCCTACGACCACCTTTGCTGACTGCCCGCAGCTCGACGTGCTGTGCGTTCCGGGCGGCTCTGGTATTAACGAGCAAATGGTAGATCAAGAAACGCTGAATTTCCTGCGTCACCAAAGTGAACGCGCAAAATACATTACGTCAGTTTGTAATGGGTCTTTAATCCTTGCGGCGGCAGGTCTACTGGTCGGTTACAAGAGCGCCTGTCATTGGATGTGGAGTAGCTATCTTGAAAGATTTGGTGCACAAGCAATTGATGCGCGGGTCGTTAGAGACCGCAATCATTTCTCCGGTGGAGGCGTCACAGCCGGGATTGATTTTGCATTGACACTCGCAGCCGAAATTGCCGGGGAAGAGGTTGCAAAAAGAATCCAACTCGCCCTTGAATACGATCCGCAGCCTCCCTTTAGTTGCGGCACGCCCAAAAAAGCGGGACCTGAGATTGTCGACAAGGTGCTTCTTTTGCAAGCCGAACGTATCAAGAGGATTGAGCAAAACATTGTTATTGCTGCGGGAGCGCTTGGACAACAAACTCCTACATAGCTGTCATCACGGCTTTGCCGCGAGCCGTGTGCAATTTTCTGTAGCTATCAATTAAGCGGTGATGCCTGTCGAGCCCTTCAAGCTTTGAGCTGGTCGGAGTGAGTCCGTAGAAGTTAACGCTCCCATCCACTGACCCCAATACGGCATCCATCCGCTGATCTCCGAACATTCGTCGGAAGTTAACGATGTAGTCATCAAGCTGAAGTTCGCTATCAAGCATGACCTCTAATACCGCATTGACGGCCTGATAAAACAATCTGCGCTCGATTGTGTTGTCGTTGTATTGTAAAAATGCACCCACTAAAGCATGCGCCTCTTCAAAGCGCTTTAAGGCGAGTTGAATTAATAGTTTCAACTCTAAAACTGTGAGCTGGCCCCAAGGTGTGTTTTCATCAAATTCAATGCCGATTAAGGTAGCGATGTCGCCATACTCGTCGAGCTCGTTATTCTCTAATCGGTCAAGTAGTGCACTGAGCTTGGCGTCAGTTAGGGTGTTCAGATTCAAAATATCAGTACGGAACAACAAAGCCTTGTTAGTGTTATCCCAGATCAGATCCTCTATTGGATAGATCTCAGAATAGCCGGGCACCAGGATCCGACAAGCAACCGCGCCCAACTGGTCATAAACCGCCATATAGGTCTCCTTGCCTATCTCTTGGAGTATGCCAAGCAACGCTTCGGCTTGCTCGGCATTAGAGAGCTTGCCCTGATTGGTGAAATCCCACTCCACAAACTCGTAAGCTGCTTTCGAACTAAAAAAACGCCACGACACAATGCCGCTGGAATCAATAAAGTGTTCAACAAAATTATTAGGCTCCGTCACCGCCTCACTTGAAAACGTGGGCGGAGGCAAATCATTTAAGCCCTCTAAGCTGCGGCCCTGTAGAAGCTCTGTCAGGCTTCTTTCTAAAGCGACCCCAAAGCTTGGGTGTGCACCGAACGAGGCGAACACACTCCCCGTTCTTGGATTCATCAGGGTCACGCACATCACGGGGTACATACCGCCTAGCGAAGCATCCTTTACCAAAATCGGAAAGCCCTGACTCTCTAACTCACGAATCCCGGCAAGAATACTGGGGTACTTTGCAAGTACCTCTAGCGGTACATCAGGCAAAGCAATTTCGTCTTCTAAAATTTCTCGTTTTACCGCGCGCTCAAAAATTTCTGACAGACATTGCACCTGTGCTTCGGCCAAGGTATTGCCCGCACTCATGCCGTTACTGACATACAGGTTTTCAATCAAGTTGGAAGGAAAGTAAATAGTCTTACCATCCGAATGCCGGACGTAAGGTAGAGAGCAGACGCCTCGCTCGACGTTGCCGGAATTGGTATCAATCAAGTGCGAGCTGCGCAATTCGTCGTCGGGATTAAAAATTTCTAGGCAATAGCTATCCAGAATTTCTTTTGGCAGCGAATCGCCTTTTCCTGACTTGAACCAGCGCTCATTTGGGTAATGAACAAACTTTTCATTTGCAATATCTTCCCCCCAAAATGCACCAGCGTAAAAATGGTTGTTACTTAGACGCTCGATATACTCGCCTAGCGCCGAGGCCAACGCGCTTTCTTTGGTTGCTCCTTTTCCATTGGTAAAACACATCGGCGAGTCATTCCCGCCAGCAGCACCACTGAGATTAAGTCCAATGTAATTGCTCAATAGAGTGATGCTACTAGCGTTTAGGGTGATGCCATTAGA
>CAIYWO010000245.1 GCA_903929925.1 uncultured beta proteobacterium
CAACATCTTGTTGAAATGCTGCTCGGCTAAAAGCTCAGTCGGCGCCATCAATGCCACTTGCACACCATGCTCTATCGCGCGCAGCGCTGCTAACGCGGCCACGATCGTCTTGCCGCTACCAACATCCCCTTGGAGTAAACGGTACATGGGATATGGTCGTCCAAGATCGGACTCAATTTCAGTCAATACACGGGCTTGCGCCGATGTCAGTGTAAACGGCAGACTCTTTGATAACTGCTCCGACAAAGACGACTGTCCGTTGCGGGATGCGATCGGGCCTAAAGGTCGCGCACGCTTAACCAGCCTCTGGTCTCGCGCAGCCGCAAGAGAGAGCTGCTGCGCTAACAACTCATCAAATTTAATACGCGTCCACGCTGGATGGGTGTGCTCAAGCAAACTGGTTGGATCAAGGTCTGCGCGTGGTGCGTGAATCGTCTGCAAAGCTTCGCGCAGTTGCATGAGCCCAAGCTGGGTTCGCGTAGCAGCAGACAAGGTATCTTGTAAGTCTACAGTTGCTAATGCTGTTCCGATCGCTTTACGCAAGCTGGCCTGCGACAAGCCGTCCGTTGTGGGATACACAGGAGTGAGTGCAGCGGAAAGGGGCGCTCCTGCGACGCTAAGTTTCGGGTGAACCATCTCAATCCCGTGACGCACGCCGCGGACCTCACCACGCACACGCCAGCGCTTGCCTGGCTGCATTTGAGACTGTTGACTTGGGTAAAACGTCAGCCATCGCAGGTGGATCTCGCCAGACTCGTCGCGCAGCACGGCAGTCAGTTGACGCCTTGGCTTAAGCACGATTTCACTGCGTACGACCTCGCCCTCGAGCTGCGCCATCATCCCTGGCCTGATAGACCCAATCGCCAAAATTTGAGTTTCGTCCTCGTAGCGCAACGGCAGATGCAGGACGAAGTCCTCGGCACTAACGAGTCCAAGACGAGCGAATTTCGACTCCAGGCTGATCGCTGGTGTCTTTGCACTCGGGCGCTTACGCGCAGGGGGAGCATTCACGTTAGCGCAACAGCAAGGGCGATATCAACTTAAACGACGATGATCGCTTCGACCTCAAATTGCGCACCCTTTGGCAGACTCGACACGCCAACCGTTGAACGGGCTGGATAGGGTTGTGGCAAACGCTCGGCCATCAATGCGTTGACGATGCCAAACTGACCTAAGTCAGTCAGAAAGAGGTTGAGCTTCACTATATTTTCAAGCTTGCCGCCCGCAGCCTCGATCACCGCTTGCATGTTTGAAAAAGCCTGTTTGACTTGATCTTCAAACTTATCAGACACCATGTCACCCGTTGCGGGAACCAAACCAATCTGCCCTGACAAGAAAACCATCTTGCCAGCGGGCGCTTGCACTGCTTGGGAATACGGGCCAACCGCTGCAGGTGCCTTATCTGTATGAATGATCTGTTTGGACATGAGTATTCTCCGGGTTTTGCTATTGATAAACCAAAAACAATAGTTTAATCCGATTGAAGTGCTGTGTCTGCACCGCCCGCATCCATACCAAGTTCACGCAATTTACGGGTAATTGTGTTTCTACCCATACCAAGACGTGCTGCCGCCTCTACTCGCCGTCCGCGACACACCTCGAGCGACGACTGCAAAATTGTCCGCTCAAACTGCTGCGTCAGCACAGCCCACACCTCAGGATCAGAGCGGGACAACCGTTGGCTCGCATCGATGGCCAAGAGTTGTTGCCAGCTTTGTTGTTGCGCCTCACTACTTACGCCGACGCTGGGAGCTGAGGCCGGCAAGGTTGCTGCACGCACTTCAGGCGGCAAATCAGCGACACCAACTGTTTGACCCGGCGCCATGACAGTTAACCAATGACAAAAATTCTCGAGCTGCCGCACGTTACCCGGAAAATCAAACTGCGCCAGCACTTGCATCGCAGCGTCTGAAATCCGTTTAACCGGTACGCCGACACCACGTGCGGAAAGTGACAGAAAGTGCCGTGCAAGTTCAGGCACGTCCTCGCGTCGCTCACGCAGTGGGGGCAGCCGCAGTCGGATCACATTCAAACGATGGAATAAGTCTTCGCGAAATTTTCCCTCGCGTACACGATCTTCCAAGGGCTGGTGGGTGGCCGCAACAATCCTTACATCCACCCGCACTGGTTGCGAGCCACCGACCCGATAAAACGTTCCGTCCGACAGGACGCGCAGCAATCTGGTCTGTAACTCAAACGGCATGTCGCCAATTTCATCTAGAAAAAGTGTGCCGCCACTTGCCTCTTCAAAACGTCCGCGGCGCAGTGAATTAGCGCCAGTGAACGCACCGCGTTCATGACCAAAGAGCTCAGCCTCAAGCAGGTCCCTCGGGATGGCTGCCGTATTCAAGGCGATGAACGGCCCCTTTGCTCGGGCACCATGACTATGCAGTGCGTGTGCAACCAATTCTTTGCCGGTACCCGACTCGCCCGTGATCAACACGGTCACGTTGGACTGCGCCAAGCGTCCAATCGCCCGAAACACTTCTTGCATCGCCACAGAGGACGACTGCGTGAGTATGCCCTTATCTTGAGATACATCCGCACGCCCAACCCCAACAGAGGTCTCTTCCGCTTCAGGTTCCTGCACCGCACGCGAAATTAACGCGACAGCCTCATTGATATCGAATGGTTTTGCTAAATAATCAAACGCTCCGCCCTGAAATGCCGTGACAGTGCTATCCAGATCACTAAACGCAGTCATGATGATCACTGGCAAGGCAGGATATTTTTCTTTGACGTGTTTCAATAATTCGAAACCATCTGTTCCCGGCATACGAATGTCTGAGATCAACGCGGCTGGTATTTCAGAACGCAAGGCGGCAGACACTTCGTTCGCACCCACAAAACTTCTGGTGGCCATGCCAGCACGGCTTAGCGCTTTCTCTAACACCCAGCGAATGGCCTGGTCATCATCTACGATCCAGACAGGTTTCATAACGACTCCATAGGTAACATCAGGCGAAACTCGGTGTGTCCGGGCTTCGAGTCAAATTCAATTACGCCACCGTGCTGCTGGACGAAATCTTGCGCAAGACTCAGGCCTAAGCCCGTCCCGCCATCACGTCCCGTCACGAGTGGATGAAAAATTCGGTCTTGAATTGTCTCGGGTACGCCAGGTCCGTTGTCCAGCACTGAAACGACAAC
>CAIYWO010000246.1 GCA_903929925.1 uncultured beta proteobacterium
ACGCAGAGGTTTATGCGCAAGACGATAATAAAGAGAAGTTTGTGAAGGACTTTGTTGCTGCTTGGACTAAAGTCATGAACGCAGATCTGTTCGAGTAATTTCGTTTTTGTACTGACCGAAAGGGGGCGGAGTAATGCCCCCATTTTTATCGAAAGTCAGGGGGAGAGAGGGAAGTCACTTAACCAACTAGCTTATACAGAGACCAACCTAAATTCAGAGCAACCAACGTAATGAGTGTAATGAACGTGAATTTCATTCCTAATATACGTTTGCTGAAATCGGGTGGCGGTGTATTAATACCGACAACGTGAATCAACCGCCCAATGATTAGACTAATCCCGGGAGCTGCAACCAGCCACCAGGGTGCGCCGTTGAGCTCAAGGCAGGCAATGAGGATAATTCCAAACGGGACATATTCAGCAAAGTTACCTTGCGCACGAATCGCACGCTCTAAGTCATCGAAGCCGCCATCGCCAAGGCCAACTCTATTTTTGCGTCTCAACGCAATTACAGCAAACGAGAGTTTGATAAAAATAATCGTTAGTAGCGCAGCGATGATTGATGTGACGAGAAGCATGACATTTAGTCCTTATGTGTTTTGTTGCGGCGCAAGCGAATGGCGATCATGGTTACGCCCAAAACTCTTTAATTTTTGCTGCTTCGACTTTTGCACGGTCATACCCCGTACGCAAGGCGGCAGCTATTTGCTTTGGGTCTAAGAGATCAACACCTTGAGGTGTACCCGCAACGATCCATTTAACCTTGGTGCCTGTTGCTTCGACGTCTTTAATATTTTGCGCAATTGGGTGCGGGATGGTGGTTAGAATTGCGCCGGTCACCCCGTCCGTCAACGTAATCACCAGCGCTCTCTTAGAGCCTGCCACCAAGTCCACATGCGCGGGGTTCGAGCAGATCCCCCCGTCCATGATGTAACGCTGTCCCAATAGGGTGGGACCAGCAACGCCTGGTAACGAACTGCTTGCTGCCGTGCCGTGCGCGAGTGGGATGTTGTTTTTTCTAGCCGTCTTTTGTCCGACTACAACCCGCTCGCCGGTATAGCAGTCAACGCCTGTTGTATACATTCTGCTTGCTGGCCAATCTGTTTTGCTGTCTCCCGTTAAGAATGCCGCTACCTTTTCGATGTGGTCACCGTTAAGTTTGTTGTTGGCGGCTAGGGCTGCGTGTCCAATTATCTTGCGTGTCTCTATGCTGCCGTCAGTCGCACTCATGTTGATTTGGTCAGCCCTTTGCTGACTAATATTTGGCTTCGTGACTGGAGCAATCTTGGCAAAGATCTCTGGGAATTTGCCGAAAAATTCAAACTCTGTCCGTAAGCGAGAGAACTCGCCAGAGAGTAACGAGGACCCCATGTATGAACCCGCGGAGGTTCCGACAACCATTTCTGGAATCTTGGCCATATCTAGGCCTGCTTCAAGCAGCCCATGAAAGAATCCGCAGTACCAGGCGATGTAGTACTCGCCGCCGCCGCCCAGTACCATCGTACGATCTAGCCCTGTTGCGAGCGGCGACACTGTAGGCTTGGTAGCGATTGGTATCGCTAAACCATCATCAGCAAATAATTTTTGCGATATTTCGTTTGCTTTGATTGCCATCTTTGAGTCGGATGCATTAACTTGAGCTTGAGCGGTGGTGGTAATCGCTCCAGACGCTCCTGCGATGGCAACAGCACCAGCAGTAGAGGCCTTTAAAAAATTGCGGCGGGATGGCTGGGTCATGTTGAATCCGTTAATGAGTGATGACGAGGTAGCCTAATTCTAGTTGTGGTTACGGAATAAACTCAAGCCTAAATGAATACAGACAGTTCTCATCCCATTAGAAAGTGAGCCTTTATGCATGACATGAACGCAATCATCGACGCTCTTAAACTCGAACCGCATCCGGAAGGAGGCTTTTATCGGGAAATGTATCGGTCAGGAACAAGAGTTAGTGATTTGAGTCTTACCGGTAAAAAAAGCGCTCACACCAGTATTTATTACCTGCTTTCAGGAAAAGACTTTTCAGCCTGGCATCGAATTAAGTCTGATGAAACTTGGTATTTCCATCTTGGCTGTGATCTGCTTATCTACTTTATCGATCAAAATAAGATGGTGCGCACCGTGCGAGTAGGACTGGAATCCAAAAGCTTTCAAGCCACGGTTCCTGCCAACACTTGGTTCGCAGCAAAACCGCTGAAGGAAGATGCCTACTGCTTAGTTAGCTGCGCCGTAGCGCCTGGGTTTGAGTTTGAGGATTTTGAGATGGGAAATCGTGAAGCGTTGCTAAAAGAGTTTGGAACCACAGCCGAGAACACCAAATTAATTGAAGCGCTTACACGAGAATAGCGAGACCATCAGCAGAGATGGTCTCACGTGTGGCGCTAGCCTTTTGGACAGGCATTTTCTAAGGGCTTCTCGTTTATACGGTCCTTCACCCACTGAAGATACATCGGTGCAGAAACGCCTGGCGTCGCAAAGTGTGTTTGCTCGCCTGGCAGCTGGATCCTGCCTACGTTGGCCCCGATTGCGCACATCTGCTTTTGATAGAGCTCATGCATGATAGGAGGGACTGTGACATCTTTTGTGCCCCAGTAAATCACGACTGGAGCGACCGGTTTTACGGGCTTTACACTGCCATCAACAAACGCCTTTATCCATGCCAAGGTGTTGCCGGCCTGAGGTTTCAATAGTGATTTGTATTTGTCGCCGTAGGCATAGTTAAAGGAGTCGGCCATCACATGAACGCATTTATTACTCGACAATTGATCAGCAACCTTCGCACCTTCCTCTGTCAGGATATCCGTCAACTTTAGTTCAGGATAAGCCGCCTGAGTACCCCAGAGACCCATCATAAAATGGGTAAATAAGAATACGTTTGAGACGTTGCTCTCAGTAAACTCTTTCATGAGTTTGGCTGCGCCAGACTCATCGGCTGGAACCTTTGGCAGCACGGCTGATAAGTCTTCGGGCGCCAACGCAACAAAGCCAAGAAATTGCAGGTTGTCAGCGGCAGTGCCCTGCTGCGCTAGGTAGTCCGACAAACTCGCGGCGGCAATTGTTGCCCCCCCGCCTTGTGACCAACCGTATAAAACACTCTTTTTGCCTGCACCGACTTCAGTCATGGAACTTGCTGCGCGCGCAGAGTTGATGACGTCTCTGCCATTCGTGCCTGCAACAGCATATTGATGCTTACCGCCGCCGCCAAGACCTTGATAGTCCGTTGCAACAACAACGTAACCTTCATTAATAAACTCTTGACCATTCGGAATTCCAAAATCCGTCCAAGAGTTACCGTCCATCAGAAAATACTGATTGAGCGCGCGAGTTGGGTCGATGACTTGGGATGGGCCACAATTTTGAGCGGAGCCTGTTGTTCCGTGGGCCCAAGCCAAAATAGGTCTGCCTTCTTTTGGGGCAGGTCCAACAGGAGCAATAACCAAGGCCGTCGCAATAGTCTTGCGCTCGCGAACATCCGACGAAATGTAAGCAATTTTCCAGGCTTGTGCGCCCTTGAGGGACGTCGGAATCTGCTCTTTTTTAATAATCTGGCCGAGTTTGCCCGCCGGAGCCATTTGCATGACTGACTCATAAAACGGTGCCATCGGAGGCGCGGCGAATGTGCCACCAAAAGCAAAACAAGAAAATGCTAGTACTAAGCCCTGAGCAAATAACTTCATGTGTTGTTCCAAAGGTGGTACGGTTGAAGAAAGTTTAACAAATGTAGATCTTTGGTACTTTAAACTGGTCTCCTACGCTGATAGATAAATGACTAATAATCGAAATACCTTGGCTATGTAGGAATAAGAAATGAAAGTATCGTCCGTAGTTCACTTCATCGGTGTGGGGGCAATGGGTGGGCCTATGGCTCA
>CAIYWO010000247.1 GCA_903929925.1 uncultured beta proteobacterium
TGGCCCTGGCGACCAAGATCAGCAGGCGATGTTGGCTGCTGTCGGTGCACCGAGCATCGCGTCTTTGATGCAAGAGGTCGTACCCGCAAACATCCATATGACCCGGGAGCTCGACTTGCCTGCGCCGCGGGCAGAGGCCGATGTGCTGGCCGAAATGAAGAAAATTGCTGGTCAGAATCAGGTGTTTCGTAATTACATCGGGCAGGGCTACTACGGCACCCATACCCCTAATGTTGTTTTGCGCAATATCTTAGAGAATCCTGCTTGGTACACGGCCTACACGCCTTATCAACCTGAAATTTCCCAAGGCCGCTTAGAAGCCATTCTGAACTATCAGACGATGGTCGCAGACTTGACTGGGTTGGACATTGCGAACGCCTCATTGCTAGATGAGGGCACGGCTGCGGCAGAAGCGATGACCCTTGCACGACGCGCTTCGCATGCTGAAAGCAAGGTGTTTTTCGTGTCGCAGCACTGTCATCCCCAAACGATTGAGGTGATTCGCACGCGCGCAGATGGGCTGGATATCGACGTCGTTGTAGGTGATGAAAGCAAGGGTGTTCCCGCTTGTTTTGGCTTGTTGGTGCAGTACCCGCATTCACTGGGTGCCGTGTCTGATTACCGTGCGTTGACTGAACAAGTGCACGCACAAGGTGGAGTTGTTGCCTGCTCAACGGACCTGCTTGCCTTGGCGTTGCTTGAGCCGCCCGGCCATTGGGGCGCAGATATTGCGATTGGTTCCGCACAACGCTTTGGCGTACCGTTCGGCTTTGGTGGTCCACACGCCGGCTTTATGGCTTGTAAAGATGCGTTCAAACGAAATATGCCGGGTCGTCTCGTAGGTGTCTCGAAAGATGCCCAAGGGAATCCTGCATTACGCCTTGCTTTACAAACGCGCGAGCAGCATATCCGTCGTGAAAAAGCGACTTCAAATATTTGTACAGCACAGGTTTTGTTGGCTGTCATGTCAAGCATGTATGCGTTGTGGCATGGCCCTCGGGGAGTTGTCGCAATCGCAACACGCGTGAATCAGGCGACTTCACTGCTGCGTGACGCTCTGACTAGCTCCGGTATCAAGGTCGTCAACACCACTTACTTCGACACCTTGTTGTTAGAGACCGGTGCACAGACCAACAAAATCTTGGATACGGCTCGACAGGCAAAAATTAATCTGCGTCACGTGAGTTCGACGCAGATCGCGATTTCGCTTGATGAGACAGTGACGCGTGATGACCTCGTGCAACTCATCGGGGTATTTGCCTCGGTTAGCGGCAAAGCGGTTGGGTCACTCGCAGAGTCAGTTGTTGGTTTGCCCGGCGTGCCAGCAACCTTGCAGCGCAAGAGCGCGATCCTGAGCCATCCGGTGTTCTCGAGCATTCAGTCTGAGACGGACATGTTGCGTTACTTGCGTAAGCTATCTGACAAGGACCTGGCCTTGGATCGCACCATGATCCCGTTGGGTTCCTGCACGATGAAGCTCAATGCAACCGTGGAAATGATCCCGGTCACTTGGCCTGAATTTGCGTTGATTCACCCGTTTGCTCCTGCGGACCAAACGAAAGGCTATCAACAGATGATTGAGCGCCTGTCCAAGGACCTGTGTGAGATTACTGGTTACGACGCGATCAGCTTGCAACCTAACTCTGGTGCTCAGGGAGAGTACGCAGGCTTGCTCGCAATTCGGGCATACCACCGTGCAAACGGTCAGCATCAGCGCGATGTCTGCTTGATTCCATCGTCGGCGCACGGGACAAACCCTGCATCAGCCAATATGGTCGGTATGGAAGTTGTCGTGGTTGCTTCGGACTCACACGGCAACGTCGATCTCGACGATCTCAAAGCCAAAATTGCGAAAGTGGGCGATCGGTTAGCTGCGTTGATGGTGACGTACCCATCGACGCACGGCGTGTTTGAAGAGTCGATCACCAATATTTGCGAGATGATTCACGACGCAGGCGGCCAGGTGTATATGGACGGTGCAAACATGAACGCAATGGTTGGTGTGGCACAGCCCGGAAAGTTTGGTTCGGATGTGTCGCATTTGAATCTACACAAAACTTTCTGTATTCCGCATGGCGGGGGCGGACCAGGCGTGGGGCCTGTTGGCGTAAAAAGCCATCTCGCACCCTTTTTGCCAGGTATAGTTGGCGAGAAAGGTACGATGGTTCAGGGCGCCGCAGTAGGACCTGTTTCAGCGGCACCGTTCGGTTCAGCAAGTATCTTGCCTATTCCCTTTGTGTACATCTCTTTGATGGGTGCAGAAGGCTTGCGTCGGGCAACGGAGGTTGCGATCCTGAGCGCAAATTACGTCGCACGTAAGCTCGCAGGACACTACCCTGTGCTCTACACGGGCCGTAATGGTCGAGTGGCGCATGAGTGCATCCTGGATATTCACGATATCAAAGAATCCTCAGGAGTCACTGCAGAAGACATTGCCAAGCGTTTGATGGACTACGGCTTCCATGCGCCAACCATGAGCTTTCCTGTAGCGGGTACGTTGATGGTTGAACCAACGGAATCAGAAGGGCTTGCTGAGCTGGATCGCTTTGTGGACGCGATGATTGCAATCCGTGCAGAGATCGCACAGATTGAGCGTGGCGAAAGAGATCGGACAGATAACGTTCTGAAGAACGCTCCGCATACTGCCAAGATGTTATTGGCAGAGGAGTGGCACCATGACTATCCGCGTCAGCAGGCTGCATATCCAGTAGCTAGCTTGCGCGATGCAAAGTATTGGCCGCCAGTTGGACGTGTCGATAATGCATGGGGCGACCGTAATCTAGTCTGCGCTTGTTTGCCGATCGAAGCCTACGCTTGATTTGTGCAAGCCGGTAGTAAAAAATGACCCGCTAAAAAGCGGGTCATTTTTTATTTGGCTTCAGTAGATAGGTTCTTAGAGAACTCGCGTAGCAACTTAAAAAAGTTGTCGACCATCGATTCAAGCGCATCACGTTCAATGCCGCCGTATGCGCTGATATCCATTTCTAACACGGCTTGCTCTGTTTCATTCAGAAACGCACGTGCCCACCGGTTGCGTTGGTTCCACTCGTTAATCGCATTGAGTGCGATCTGAGGGTGTTGAGGGAAGGTGGCGCGCATCAAGACATCCTCGCAAGAGCGATCATTGCCGCAACCAATAAAAATGAATTCGATCTTTTCGGCGCCAGTTTCGGCAGTACCGATTTTGAGTACGCGATCACCATCCTTATCACGAACTTCGTCGTAACTGAAGCCAGCAGCGCTAAGCAGGCTGGTGAGTACAGCCGGATCAAGATGCTTGATTGCACCGCCGTCGTCCGCAAGCTCTTGAGCAGAGGGCACTCGCTCGGCGAACCATCCCTTCGGGAGGTTCGCGCGCAGCCATTTTACGAAAGGCTCATCTGGTACACGCTGACCATTTAATCGAAACTCTCCGTCTTGAATATTGAAATGCGCAACCAGCTTGTTATTTTGTGCTCGACCGAGTTTGAGTTGAAAGGCTTGCTCGAGTAATTTTCGGGTTTCTTGATCGGCTTTTGTCTTGATTTGAGCGGGGTTCGCTCCTGGGGTTTGCAGCGCTTGGGCATAAACGGCATTGAGCATGGGTGTTGACAGGCTGAGCGTTGCGTCGAAATCTTTGAGGGGTGCGCCCTGCAAGCCAATGCCGTTGGGGCTTGCGTCCGATGGATTCAGTGTCGTGGTCAAAGATAGCTGGCTCCGACCTTGAGTGTTCTTCCAGCTCAACGGACTCAGACTGAGTGTTGGGCTGGTTTTGCTCAACACTGCTATATGCTGCCAGAATTTTTTCGTGTCAGCTGCAATCGTTGCTGCATTCGGGGTAGAGCCCAGTAGCGTGCGCAGCAAATAGCTATCTTGAAAGTCGAGCAGAGAACGAAGTGCACTTCCGCTGAGCTTTTCATATCCAAGCGAAAGAGTGAATTCTCCCCAAACTTTATCGTTCAGCTTAAGTGCGCCAACTTCTGCGGTTGTGATGCCGCCGAGTAGTCCGTTGGCTTCACGCAAATCGCTATGCATGACAAACTTCTGCAAGCCTAAACTCAGTGAATCGAGCGAAGCCCAGGTTAAAGTGTTCAGACGTAACTCACGCATTCCTGTCTGCATGCCAGTATTCGTGGCGCGCGTATCGGTCGTCAATTGCAGACCTTTGACTTCGAATGCCAGTTTGCCGTCGCTAAGCGTCAGGCCATCAAGGCTGCTCGTGCTTTTAACAAAACTGAAGCTTGGACCGATACGAGCAGAAATTTCAGCGGTACCTAGTTTCACGCGTAAGGTATCTTGGGTGTAGTCAAAAGGTAGCACTGTCCAGCGCAGCGTAGCGACACCCTGGCGGGTCACATGCGTCGTTCCTGAGACGGGAGATTTTCCACCGGTTGCATTAAATAGGGCTTCGGTGGTTGGGCTCTTTAGCACCGTTGTTTGTATGACTGCGCCCGAAAGCGAGAAGTCTGCCCTCTGAACGTTGGACCACGGCAGCGGTCCGTGCTCTATTTGATTCGACCAAAGAATTTCGCGGCGATCGGCCTGCTTGTCCTGATTCGTCAGTGTGAGCGCATAAATAGCCCGACTAGAAAATATCCCTCGCTCATAGCTACGCAAAGAGAGCTGCACCTGATCGGACCAGCTGCGCGCTAGAGAGACATTAATGGAATCGGCCGCTGCTTTGGATTGGCTTTCAATGTGTAGTCCGGCAACCCAACTGAACCCAGCATATACAACCGCTACGGCGGCAACTAAGCCCGCTGCACCGATTTGTTTTTTCTTCATGACGATAGCGTCCGTAGTGCGGGTTGTTTAATTAATGGAGCCTGCGCGGCGATCGTACTGCACAATGTCGTAGGCTAGGCCATTTTCAGGTGGCTGACTGACGCGCGAGACCTCTTTCCACAGGCTGGGATCGAGCGCTGCGAAAAAAGCATCACCCTCGACGATCGCTTGGACTTCTGTCGCGACCACGTGATCGACGAGTGGGAGCGCCTGCTGGTAGATCTGTGCGCCGCCGATGATGTAGGCATTTTCATGCGGCGCTAGCCGTTTTAGCGCTTCATCGAGGCTTGAGACGAATTCGGCCCCATTCGCTACTTTCGATGCGTCGCGACTGATAACGATATTGCGACGGCCTGGCAGTGGACGGCCCAAAGAGTCCCAAGTCTTACGCCCCATGATGATGGGGTGACCGAGTGTCGTGCGCTTGAAGTGGGCGAGATCACCCGCTAACTTCCACGGCAGTGTGTTTTCACGGCCAATCGTGCGGTTTTGCGCGTAGGCGACAATCAGGCTCAGGGACATATCTTGTTCAGTTTCAACGCTACACCGCCACCGGGGCTTTAATGTGCGGATGGTGGTTGTAGTTTTCAATCACAAAGTCGTCATAACGGTAATCGAACAGAGAGTCCGGTTTGCGCTGAATGACAAGCTGTGGGTAGGGATGAGGTTCGCGGGAAAGCTGTAATTCGACTTGTTCAAAGTGGTTGCTGTAAATGTGGCAATCACCGCCGGTCCAAACGAAATCACCGACTTCGAGTCCGCACTGTTGCGCGACCATGTGGGTCAGTAGTGCGTAGCTCGCGATGTTGAAAGGCACGCCAAGAAAAATGTCAGCACTTCTTTGATATAGCTGGCACGAGAGTTTTCCCTCGGCGACATAAAACTGAAAAAATGCATGACAAGGTGGCAAGGCCATATTCTTGATTTCAGCCACGTTCCAGGCAGAAACAATGAGTCGACGTGAGTCGGGTGTTTTTTTTATTTGCTCGAGCACTTGCGAAATCTGGTCAATGTGCTGACCGTCGGGCGTTGGCCAAGAGCGCCACTGCACGCCGTAGACCGGGCCTAGGTCGCCTGTGGGGCTTGCCCACTCGTCCCAGATTGTGCAGCCGTTTTCTTGCAGCCACCGTACGTTCGAATCCCCTCGTAAAAACCAGAGCAGTTCTACAAAAATACTGCGAGTGTGCAGTTTTTTTGTCGTCACCATCGGGAAACCTTTGGAGAGATCGAAGCGCATTTGATAGCCAAAGACCGAGCGCGTGCCGGTGCCTGTGCGATCTGTCTTGTTGACGCCCGTCGTGTAGACATGACGCATAAAGGTTTCGTACTGATTCATCATGATCTTAGTTTGTTTCGTTAAGCGGCAGGCTGCGTCGCAGCACCTGTTTGAACGATATCGGCGGACCAAGTTATGGCTGCTGTGTGCGCCAGCATGGCCGATGCGGAACAGTATTTCTCGTGAGATAGTGCGATCGCACGTTCCACCGCAGCACGAGGAAGGTTGTCGCCGGTCACAGTGAATACAAAATGGATTTTGGTGAACACTTTTGGATCGACTTCGGCGCGCTCTGCCTGCAGCTTGACTGAGCAGCCCGTAATGGCGTGTCGTCCACGCTTCAAAATGAGTACGACATCGTAAGCTGTGCAGCCGCCGGTGCCAGCCAGCAGGAGTTCCATCGGACGAGGGGCAAGGTTGTGGCCCCCGCCTTCCGGTGCGCCGTCCATGGCTGCAATGTGTCCCGTCCCAGTTTTGGCGACGAACAGCATGCCTTGCGGTCCGCCCCAGTCAATGTTGACTTCCATATCTAATCCTTAGCGTTGAAGCAAGAATGATAATCCTTTCAGACCTTGAAAGTATTGGGGTTTCCGCAAGATAGGGCGGGCTAAAATGCTTGTAAATCGATCGTGGAGTAGTCATGCAGGATTCCGTGCCCAAGTTTGCTTCCGGCTTTGTGCGTCGCCATGGCATGTTTGATGCCGTGATTGCGGAGGCGGACATGGCTCTACAAGTGCTGTCGGGGGCGGTCAGCGCTAAGCGTCCGAATCCGGCGAAGGGCTTGACGCCAGACGCGCAGGACCTGGATGCGGCTCAAAAAACCCACGCTGCCGGCTTGATGCGGGTGAACCACGTTGGTGAAATATGTGCACAGGCGCTTTATCGGGGGCAGTCCATTGTTTGTAAGGATCTAGCCTGCAGAGAGCTGCTACTAGACGCTGCTGCCGAGGAGGTGGATCACCTGGCTTGGTGTGGGCAGCGCTTATCTGAACTAAACGCTCGTCCCAGCGTTCTAAACCCCCTCTGGTACGCAGGCTCTTTCGTCCTGGGTGCCTTGGCCGGCCGGTCCGGGGTGGCCCACAACCTGGGTTTTATGGCAGAAACTGAGCGCCAGGTCGAGGCGCACCTGGATAGCCACCTTGAGCGGTTACCCCTGGGGGATGAGCGGTCGCGCGCGATCGTTCAGCAAATGAAAGAGGACGAGATTAAGCATCGCGAAACGGCGGAAAATCATGGGGCCTCAGTCTTGCCAGCCCCGGTTAAGGGAGTGATGCGAGCAGTTTCGCGCGTCATGACAACGACCGCCTACCGAATATAGGGGTGCGGCCAATCTATTCCCATGATGTTGCGATGCACAAAAACAACAAAATCCTGTGATTTTCATAGGGGAAATCAAATATTCTTGCAACGCACAAAAAAATAGTCTATTATTTGTTACATGGAAGTTAAGTACAGGGTTGTTAAGTCGCCAGTTGCCGAAAGCAACTTGGAAGCCAAAGCAACCGAGACATGTAAAAGCATCTTGTCTCCTTTACTTGCCAAGGTTGTCTCCTCCACCCTCCTCCTTTGGTGGATTTAGCCCAAGACTGCAAAGTCTTGGGCTTTTTTTTATTCCGACGTACTCTCCCTTATCATCTCGTTATGAGTTGGTTAGTGATTGATTGCGATCGCGTAGGTCTTACAGGTGCCCTTTGCCGGAGAATATTTTGCAGATTCAGGATGTCAAGCTTGCGATTGTCGGACTCGGGTATGTTGGCTTGCCCCTGGCTGTAGAGTTTGGTAAACAACGCAGCGTGCTGGGCTTCGATATCAATACGGCACGCATTGATGAGCTCAAAGGCGGCCACGACCACACCCTAGAGGTCGATGATGTAGAGCTAGCCACTGCGAAACATTTGCAGTACTCCGCTCAGCGTGATGATTTGAGGCTGGCAAATGTATTTATCGTGACGGTGCCCACTCCGATTGACGAGTACAAGCAGCCTGATCTGACACCGCTTGTCAAAGCGAGTGAAACGATTGGTCAAGCGCTGAAAGTAGGTGATATTGTTATTTATGAGTCCACGGTTTACCCGGGCGCGACCGAAGAGGTTTGTGTCCCCGTGCTCGAGCGGGTGTCTGGGCTGCGTTACAACGTTGATTTTTTTGCGGGCTATAGCCCAGAGCGTATCAACCCTGGCGACAAAGAGCACCGTGTCAGTACGATTAAAAAAGTGACGTCAGGCTCAACCCCAGACGTTGCTGCGCTGGTCGACGCTTTATACCGGCAGATCGTGATCGCAGGCACACATATGGCCCCCAGCATACGCGTGGCCGAAGCTGCGAAAGTCATCGAGAACACACAGCGTGATGTGAACATTGCGCTGATTAATGAATTGGCGCTTATTTTTAATAAGCTCGGCATCGATACCGAGGCTGTGTTGCAAGCGGCTGGAACAAAGTGGAATTTCCTTCCCTTCAGGCCCGGTTTGGTTGGCGGTCACTGTATTGGGGTCGATCCCTATTACTTGACGCATAAGGCCCAGTCGATTGGGTATCACCCGGAGATCATCCTAGCAGGACGACGGCTCAACGACAGTATGGGTGGATATGTTGTGTCGCAGCTCGTCAAGGCGATGACGCGCGAACGGATTTACGTCCAAGGCGCACGCGTACTGGTGATGGGTTTAACCTTTAAGGAAAACTGCCCGGACTTACGCAATACACGCGTTGTCGACATCATCAAGGAGCTTGGTGAATATAACGTCGACGTGGATGTGTATGACCCTTGGGTCGATGCAAAGGAAGCTGTGCATGAGTACGGCATCCATCCTGTGCAGACCCTCGAAAAAGGTCGCTACGATGCGGTGATTATGGCTGTCGCACACCGACAGTTTGTGGAGTTGGGCATCGACGCGATCCGCGCTTTGGGTAAACCCAAGCACGTGCTTTATGACTTGAAATATATTTTCAAGTCCGAGCAGTCGGATTTGCGTCTTTAACGGTTAAGAAGCCACATGACACTCACCCGCTATCATCAGGTTCAGGCGTCGTTGCGCGCGATGCCAAGAAAGTGGCTCGTTACAGGCTGTGCCGGCTTCATCGGCTCCAATCTCGTTGAGACGCTCCTTTCCCTTGATCAGCAGGTGGTTGGACTCGATAACTTTGCGACGGGACACCGACGCAATTTAGATGAAATTCAAGCCTCTGTATCGGGAGCGCAGTGGTCTCGCTTTGTTTTTAATGAGGGCGACATCCGTGATCCAGGCATGTGTGGGCATGCAGTTTTGGGCGTTGACTATGTGCTGCATCAAGCCGCACTTGGTTCGGTGCCGCGATCACTTAAAGATCCTGCCACGACCAATGATGTCAATATTTCTGGTTATCTGAATATGCTGATCGCTGCGCGAGACGCTGCTGTGTCAGCGTTTGTGTATGCCGCCTCAAGCTCGACCTATGGAGACCATCCGGGTTTGCCGAAAGTGGAAGATCGAATCGGTAAGCCGTTATCGCCGTACGCCGTAACAAAGTATGTCAATGAGTTGTATGCCGATGTATTTGCGCGCTCTTATGGCTTTGCGAGCGTGGGGTTGCGTTATTTCAATGTATTTGGCAAACGGCAGGATCCTGAAGGCGCATACGCCGCGGTGATCCCCAAATGGATTGCCGCCATGATTCGTGGTGACGATGTGCTTGTCAACGGAGACGGCGAAACAAGTCGTGATTTTTGCTTTGTCGAGAACGCCGTGCAGGCGAATATTCTTGCGGCTGTCGCTTCTGCCGAGGGCGTGAATCAAGTCTATAACGTCGCGGTGCATGCGCGGACTAGCTTGAATGAGCTCTTCTCATTGCTCACGCATTCCTTGGCGCGACAGGGCGTGCAATACGACAAAGAGGCGGTCTACCAAGACTTTAGAGCCGGCGATGTACGTCACTCGCAAGCAGATATCAGCAAGGCACGCACCTTATTAGGCTACGCACCTACGCATACGATCGCCGAGGGCCTGGAAGTTGCGATGCCCTGGTACGTTAAGTTTTTGGGTTAACCGCTCGCAAGCTTACGCACCCAGTGTGCAGTGGACGAGTCGTAAGGGCTCACTGCTGGGTCACTGCCAAGCGCGTCGAGCCGTCGCTCAATATCACCGGCTAAGCGTTTGCCGAACTCTACACCCCATTGGTCAAATGGGTTGATCCCCCAGAGCACGCCCTCAGTGAACACCTTATGCTCATAGAGCGCGAGCAATGCACCAAGTTGTTTTGCGTCGAGCTGAGGCATGACAATCAGTGTCGATGGACGTCCGCCTGGATGTACGCGATGTTTAGCAAGTGCTGCGGCGGCCTCTGGATTTTTCTCTTTGATCGATACTTCGGCGAGGGCTTGCTCAAACGATTTGCCCTCTAAGAGTGCAGCGCGTTGTGCCAAACAATTTGCGATGAGCAGGCGATGATGGCGGGTGTGGCGATGATCTGGTTTGGCACAAAGAATAAAGTCGACCGGCGCTCCTTTCCCGTCCTGATGCAACCACTGAAAAAACGTGTGTTGACTATCTGTGCCAGGCATTCCCCAGACTGCGGGGCTACTGGCGACATCTAAAGTGGTGCCGTCACGTTGGGTCGATTTGCCTAGCGACTCCATCTCAAGCTGTTGTAGCCACGGCACTAAATGTCGCAACCTTGCGTCGTAGGGACATAACGCGAACGAAGCGTAGCCAAGCACGCTGCAATTGGCGACGGCGCTTAAGGCCATCTGGACAGGAGCGTTCTCTTGCAGAGGCGCGTTCAAAAAGTGTTCATCCATTTGCGCTGCACCTGCGCGTAGGTCATTGAGGGTGTCCAGCCCTAGTCCAAGCGCGATTGGCAGACCGATGGAAGACCAGATCGAATACCGTCCACCCACCCAATCCCAGAATTCAAAGATGTGCTCTTCACGAATACCGAACTCGCGTGCGGCTTGCGCGTTAGCCGTGACCGCAACGAAGTGATCCAGCGGCTGTTTGATTCCGCCTGCCCGTAACCAATCAATCGCACACGCAGCGTTGGCGAGCGACTCAATCGTGGTGAAGGACTTAGACGAGATGATGATGAGTGTGTCAGAGGGGTCGAGCCCTTCAAGTGCTGCAGTAATCGCGTGCGCGTCGACATTCGACGCGAAACGAATCGTGCGGCGACCGGCGTGCCCAGCAAGTGATTCAACCGCGAGACGAGGACCCCAGTCACTACCCCCGATTCCAAGGTGCACGACATTCCGGTAGAGGTTTTGTGCATTGACTCTTTCGACGAACCCAGCAAGCTTGGCTTGTTCGGTTTGCACCGCATGCGCGACTCCAGCCGGAGGGGTTGGAGCCCGTAATGCCGTGTGCCAGGCTGCGCGGTTCTCTGTCCAGTTAATCGCAGCACCCTCAAACAGATCCGCACGCGCCTGTTCAAAACCTTGCTGCTTAAGAAGCGCTTGCGAAGCTTTCTCTAAGGCAGGGCTATGTCGCTGCGTGCTGAGGTCTACCTCAAGCTCGGCGGCGCGCAGAATGCGCAGCGCGTCGGGTTTCGTGGGGCTTGCGGACACCGCTTGCGAAAACGATTTCCAGGCGGCAGTTTGCGAGAGAGCGCTCATAGGGGCAGGCGTAAAGTCAGTAGAAGTCGGTCAGAAGGGGAGTTTGACGTGTGGTGCGAGTGTAA
>CAIYWO010000248.1 GCA_903929925.1 uncultured beta proteobacterium
CGTGGTATTCCACCCATGGTCGCGGGTGCGGCAAAAATTCGTGTGACCTTTCAAGTTGACGCGGACGGACTGCTGAGCGTGACGGCCCGTGAGCTGGCCTCGGGTGTCGAAGCGTCAGTGACTGTTAAACCCTCTTATGGCTTGAGCGACGAAGAAGTGGCGCGCATGCTCACTGAGGGAATGAAACTGGCTGATTACGACGCGCGTATGCGGATGCTGAAAGAGCAACAAGTCGATGCGCAACAATTGATTGAGTCTGTGCGCGCTGCGCTGTCGACTGACGCCGATTTATTGAGCGCTGCCGACCAAACGCGTATTGGTCAACAGTTGCAATCGACAGAACTGGCCGCGAGTGGTGATGACGTAGAAGCCATTCGTCTTGCGATTAAGGCCTTGTCAGATGCGACAGATGACTTTGCGGCAAAGCGAATGGATCGCAGTATTCGCGCAGCGCTCACCGGAAAATCACTCGACGCGTTGTGATGGCAGCGCGATCGTTTTAAACATCATACGAACATGAATAAGCGCGGGTAATCTATGCCAAAAATTACAGTTCTTCCTCATCCTGATGTGTGTCCCAATGGTTCAGTCATTGAGGACGCGCCTATTGGGGAGTCTATTTGTCGTGTTCTGTTGGATCACCACATCGAGCTCGAGCACGCTTGTGAGTTGTCTTGTGCATGCACAACATGTCATGTTTTGGTGAAAGAGGGCTTTGGCTCTCTGGCTGAGGCCACAGACTCCGAAGAGGATTTGTTGGATCGGGCGTGGGGCTTATCGACGACCTCCAGGCTAGCCTGCCAGGCCAAGGTTGCCAAAGCGGACTTGGTTATTGAGATTCCTCGCTATACGATTAATCACGCCAAAGAAAACCATTAGAATGACCCTTTAATTAATGTGGTCGGAGACATCATGAGAGAAAATTCGATTCGTAAAAAGATTGCAGCTGGTCAACCGGTTATTAATGGTTGGCTCGCAATCCCTTCGTCTTACTCAGCTGAAGTGATTGGGCATGCAGGATTCGATTCTGTGACCGTTGATCTTCAGCACGGCATGATTGGTATTGATGCAGCGTTGCCGATGTTCCAGGCGTTGTCTGCAACGCCCACGATTCCGTTGGCGCGTGTGCCGTGGAATGACCCCGCACAAATCATGCGCCTACTGGATAGCGGTGCGTACGGGATTATTTGTCCGATGATCTCGACGGTCGATGATGCCGCGAGTTTTGTCTCTTCCTGTCGCTACCCGCCTCGTGGCCAGCGTTCTTTCGGACCGGCACGTGCCTTGTTATATGCGGGAGCTGACTATTACCCTCAGGCGGATCAAGAAATGTTGACCCTGGGAATGATTGAGACTCAGGCCGGTTTGGATAACCTCGACAAGATCCTTGCGATGGAAGGTCTAGACGGTATCTATATCGGACCGAATGATCTGGCTCTTGCGCTGGGTTCGGTTCCTAAGTCAGAGTCGGATGATCCCGTCGTTGTACAAGCTGTTGCGCATATTCGTGAGCGCGCGATCGCACACGGAAAAATCGCTGGTATTTTCTGCTCGTCCGGCGAGGCGGCTGCGATGCGTATTAGTCAAGGATTTCAGATGGTGACGCCTGGTAATGAAGCCGCTCTGATGGCGGCTGCCGCGAAGGCTGCTGTAGCGACGGCACGTGGCGCCAAAGCGCCGACCGCATCCAAAACAGGCTACTGAAAAAGGCGTCTCCCATGGTCCGATTTTCTGCAAACCTCGGTTTCTTATGGTCCCAGCTGCCGCTGCTAGAGCGCATTGAGCTTGCTGCAAAAAACGGCTTTAAAGCGATCGAGTTGCAGTGGCCGTATGACACGCCTGCTGAGGATGTTCGTGCAGCCGTCAAGCGTTTAAATTTAACCTTGCTTGCAGTGAATACTCCCGTGGGTGATGCGAGTATTGGGGAGTCTGGCTTGGGTGCGCTACCGGGTCGCGAAGCAGATTTTCAAAAGGCCTTTAACCAATCGTTGCAATGGTGCCTGGGCAGTGGCGCACCTGCTATTCACGTCATGCCAGGGTTGGCGACCAGTCAAATGGAGCCCGCCGCGCGTCAAGCATTTATCGCGAATTTGCAATGGGCCGCGGATCTGGCTGCGCCGCATGGCATTACGCTCTTGCTTGAGGCAATTAATCAACGCGATAAGCCTGGGTACTTTTATTCGCGGCAAGCGGATTCAAATGCCATCCGTGAAGCCTGTGGACGTGACAACATCAAGCTGATGTTTGATGTGTACCACGTTGGAGTCTCCGAGGGAGATATTTTGACGAAGCTGGGGCAGTACATGCCTTACATCGGACATATTCAGATCGCCGCAGTACCAACGCGTAACGAGCCTGATCAGGGTGAAATCGCTTATCCAGCGGTTTTCGAACGGATTGAGGCGTTGGGCTACTCAGGTTGGATCGGGTGCGAATATCGACCCAGAACAACGGTGGAAGAGGGCTTGAAGTGGCTCAAGCCCTACCTCACAGCTTAGCAGGCTAGTCTTCCGGCCTAGTCTTCTTTGCGGAGATGCGGGAACAGAATCACGTCTCGAATACTTGGGCTGTCTGTTAGCAACATCACGAGACGATCAATACCGATTCCACAGCCACCCGTTGGCGGCAAACCATATTCGAGTGCGCGAATATAGTCGGCATCGTAGTACATGGCTTCTTCGTCCCCAGCGTCTTTAGCTTGCACCTGCGCGTGAAACCGTGCGGCCTGATCTTCCGGATCATTAAGTTCCGAAAAGCCGTTTGCGATTTCACGACCCGTTATAAAGAGCTCATAACGTTCGGTGATGCCAGGGCGCGTGTCGGACTCACGGGCGAGCGGAGAGACCTCAATTGGGTAGTCGATGATATATGTTGGCTCCCAAAGCTTCGCCTCAGCGGTCTCTTCAAACAACGCGAGTTGCAGTGCGCCCAACCCAGCACGCGCAAGATTTGGCGCTCCGACATCCACACCGCGCTTTTTGAGCTCAGTGCGGACAAAGTCTGCATCGCCGAGTTGCGTTTCCGAAAATTGGGGTGCATGTTCAAGAATAGATTGAACGATGGTACGACGATGGAACGGCTTGGATAGATCAAGCTCCCGACCCTGATAGGTGAGGGTTGCCGTGCCGCATGCGTGTATGGCTGCTGCACGAATAATTTTTTCTGTGAAGTCCATCAGCCACTGATAGTCGGTATAGGCTGCGTAGAATTCCATCATCGTGAATTCTGGATTGTGACGTGGGCTGACACCCTCGTTACGGAAGTTACGGTTAATTTCAAAAACCCGTTCAAAGCCGCCGACAACTAGTCGTTTCAGGTAAAGCTCTGGCGCGATGCGCAAGAACATTTCCATGTCGAGTGCGTTGTGGTGGGTGATGAACGGCTTTGCGGCAGCACCTCCAGGTATTCCGTGCAGCATCGGTGTTTCAACTTCAAGAAAATCTGCATCCACCATCGTTTGCCGGATCGCACTGATTGCTTTGCTGCGTGCAGCAAAGGTGTGGCGCGTTTGCTCGGTCATAATGAGATCAATGTAGCGCTGGCGGTAGCGCAACTCTTGATCCGCAATGCCGTGAAACTTATCGGGCAGGGGTCTCAGCGACTTGGCCAAGACTCGCGCTGTGGCAGCATGAATCGAAAGTTCGCCCTTGTTCGTTTTGAACACATGGCCGGTAATTGCGATGATGTCGCCGATGTCCCAGTGTTTGAAGGAGTCGTAGTTTTCCTCACCCAAGGAGTTGCGATCCAGGTAAATCTGGATGCGTCCCGTACTGTCTTGCAAGGTCGCAAAGCTGGCTTTACCCATCACACGCTTGAGCATCATGCGACCGGCAACGCTCGCTGGATGCGCAGCCGCCGCCAGCGTCGCCTGATCTAGGTCGCCATAGCGTTTATGCAAGGGCTCAGCGCGATCGGCAGGAACAAAATCGTTCGGGAATGCAACGCCGCGCTCGCGCATGGCGGCGAGCTTGGTGCGCCGCTCAGCGATTAGATGGTTTTCGTCGTGCTGTGGAGTTTGATTATCGGTCATGATTAGGCTGGGTATTGACGAATATCGTCGATGGTCGTGGCACCATAGGTGTCGCTTTCGAGGGCTGCCAGGATGCGTTTTGCGATCGTGTCTGGCGCTCCGAGTTGCTTGTTCTGGTGAAAGCCAACGAAGCGATCGAGCGAGGGGAGTGCCTCTTTAGGTGTGCTACGGATGGTCACTTGCATATCGGTATCAATGACACCTGGCGCCATC
>CAIYWO010000249.1 GCA_903929925.1 uncultured beta proteobacterium
GGGTGTGGTGAGGAGTCATGCGGCAAGCCGTCTGAGCCAATCATGGTAGGCGCAAATTGCAATATCTTTTGTACGTCACCTTCATCCATACGGAAATAAATCGCACCGGCAGGCAGCAGACGCTCAATCGCTTCATCTTGCGATACACCCATCTGCGCCGCGATCTTATCCAGATCCTGGCCTGCATACTGTGGCAAAGGCTTAGACCAGGTCACGATCACGCGTGCGGAAGTAATGGCACGACTAGCGGATAGCACCGTTGAGCCTGCCGTATAGGGGTAGCAGTCGAGACAGATCGGCTGCATCGCCATACTCTTGCGAATGAACTCAAGCGTCTCATCCGAACGGCCATAGTTCTTTTGACCAATCACCTTGTGATGTGAAATCACCACTGGGACGCCCACTTCACGTCCGATTCGGAAGGTCTCTTCCAGCGAATCCATCACCCCATCAGCCTCGTCGCGCATGTGCGTGCAATACAAGCCGTTATATTTTTTGAGTGGCTTACAAATTTCGATCACTTCCTCAGTCGGTGCAGCAACAGCTGGCTCGTAAAACAAACCGGTCGAGACACCAATCGCACCTGCCTGCATCGCCTCTACAACGAGATCTTGCATCGCTTGGATTTGCGTGGCGTTCGCAGGTTGTTCGAGGTCATCCATGGTTGCCACACGCAACGTCGTATGCCCGACCAACATCGCTCGATTAGTCGTCGCGGGCTCAGCTTTTAAGGCGTCAAGGTATTGCTTGAAACTTGCAAAGCGAAACCACTTACCCTCATCGTCTAACAAATTCAGCGGAGGTGTTACCGGATCGGGGATGGGTCTCGGCATCGGAGCCAAAGACACACCACAGTTACCACCAATGATCGTCGTCACGCCCTGGCTCACCTTCGGTGTCATCTCAGGATCTGACAACATCAAACGATCATCGTGCGTATGTGCATCAATAAACCCAGGTGCTGCGACATGTCCCTTTAGATCGATCTCTTTTTTTGCAGTACAAGCCGACAGGTCACCTACTTTGGCAATCCGATCAGCATTGATACCGATATCCGCGGTGTAGCGATCGGCACCAGTACCGTCAATGACGGTTGCATTGCGAATGAGCAAATCAAACTTGGTTGTCATGATTTAAAGTTTTCCAGTGTGTATCTTTTCAAACAAAATTTTTACAGCCTAAGTCATACGACTGTTTTACGCAGCGATTTTTGCGCCCTCGTCACCTAAGTCCCAGAGCAGTCCAGCCATCAACTGCAAGGACTCACGCGCAACGGAACCCAGCATGTGCTCATTCGGAGCATGTTGCGAACATGCTGCATACGAGTGAGGCACCCAAACAGTCGGCAAGCCCAAGATCTTTGAAAAAGCATCGTTAGGCAAGGTGCCGCCAAGGTTAGGCAAAATATCAACCGACTTACCGGTCGTGCGCGTAATGGATGCCGCCGCCATCTTGACCCAAGCGTTATCGGGATCCAGTCGTGTTGCTTCGGCCGCTTCACCCCGACTTGCTGCAGCCTCAACATCGTTAAAACCATGCGCATCAAGATGCTCACGGATATGCTTTAAGAAATTCTCATTGTCACTACCCACCACATAACGTAACTGGCAGAACGCAATCGCATAGCCAGGGATTGCGTTAACCGGTGCGTCTGGATTGCCCGTTTTGAAGGCGAGAGTCTCGAAGGTATTCCACGCAAACACACGCTCAGTGGGTGTCAAACCTGGCTCTGCCCAGTCAGGGTCGATTTCCGGGTCGTTGGGACCACCGCCCACTTGGATGTTTGCGAGAGCCTTTTTGACATTGTCGGGCAAGGAACTAGGCAAAAGTTTGGGGACGAGAATTTTCCCTTTAGCGTCGACCATCGAAGCAATAGCATGTGCGAGGCGAATACCAGGATTTTTAAGCAGACCACCCCAGTTGCCTGAGTGGTGTCCACCTTGTCGTACATTGAGCTTGAGCTCAAAGTTGAATGCACCGCGTGAACCAAGAAACAGTGTGGGGCGAGTCGCCGACACACGAGGACCATCGGATGCCAGAAACAAATCAGCCTTGAGTAGGTCGCCGTGTTGTTCGCACATCTCACGTAAGCCAGGCGAACCCATCTCTTCGCCCATTTCAATTAAGAGCGTCACGTTGTAGCCAAGCTTGCCACCACGTGCAGTGATGACTTGCTCTAACGCAGCGAGGTTGATGGTGTGCTGACCCTTGTTGTCAGCCGTACCGCGACCGTACCAGCGGTCGCCTTGTATTTTTAGCGTCCAAGGCTCCAGGCCTTCGATCCATTGCGGTGCGTAACCCCGCACCACATCCCCGTGACCGTAGGTCAAAACGGTAAAGGCCGCAGCTGACTCCGTCCGACTTGCAACCATAAAGGGCGCACCACCCTCGATCGGGTTCGGAATAACCTTGCAGTCGAAGCCCAAACCTTTAAGGGTCGGCGCAAGCTCCTCCGTCAGGTATGACGTCAGCACAGGGATCTTGCCCGGTTCCTGGCTTTCAGTTGGGATCGCGACGCGGCGCGCCAACGTCGACTGAAAGGTGCCTTGATCAAAATAGGCGGTAGCGGAATCAATCGCTTGCTGACGGCTCATGGCTTGTCTCGTAAAGGTGGGTTAAACATAGAGGGCTAAACTTTACTTGTGAATCAACCACGTTTCACAAGTCAGTGAGTTATATTACCGCCATGTCTAGAACTTTGGCCTACCGCTGGTTGACCTGTTGGGCTGCGATATTCGCAGTCCTGTTCACGGCGCTCGCCCCCGGGCTAGGTCACGCGGCAACCA
>CAIYWO010000250.1 GCA_903929925.1 uncultured beta proteobacterium
TGCGCCGATCGATCCGGATGCGCCAGGCTTGTTCTCAATCGTAACAGTCGTGCCTAGTTTTTCAGCAATCTTGGGCATGATACGGCGCGCAAGAACGTCAGTCCCGCCACCAGGCGCAAACGGAATGATGACATTGATGGGACGGTCTGCTGCGCCCTGTGCGTAGGATGCCGAGGGGCTCATCGCAGTGAGTGTCGTTGCAAGCAAGGCTGCACAGCCAAATAAGATTTTAGTGTTCATGTTGTCTCCCTATCGTATCGATGCAGCAGCATCTTTTTTGTAGCGCTTGATATTACTGGATATTTGGTGGTGTCTTCTACTAGTTCTTGACATGGGTTATCCCCTGTGGAACGATGGGACATGACTCCTACAAATCTCCTTGATCTGAAACTATCTGGCCAAACAGCATGGGTTCTGGGCGCATCGGGTGCGATTGGTTCCGCCATCGCTGTGATATTGGCAGAATTGGGTGTACGTGTTTGGTTAAGCGGGCGAAACGAGACGAAGCTGCAAGAGGTCTGTGAGCGCATCACACGCGCCGGAGGTCAGGCATCAGTCCAGGTGCTTGATGCAACGCAGTCAGTCGCTGTTGACGACGCAGCAAATGCGATTGCTCGCGCAGCAGGTCGAATAGATATTCTGGTTAACTCGACTGCGTTGCCAACGTTCGGAAAGTTTACGGAGCTCACGGATGCGGATTGGGACCGTACCTTCCAAAGTAAGTTGATGGTGTATGTGCGCACAATGCGTGCGGTGTTGCCGCATATGATTGAGAAGGGAGGTGGCACGATTATTAATATTTCCGGTAAGGCGGGTCGACTGCCATCGCCGGCCCATCTGCCCGGTGGAAGTATGAATGCCGCGATCAATCTATTGACCAAGGGTATTGCAGATGCCTATCAGCATCAGGGCATCCGTGCGAACACCATTGCGCCAGGCCCGATCGCGTCAGAGCGTTTGAACGCGCTGACGGCGCAACTCGCTACGATTGCAACCGCCAAGCCGGAGTATATGGCGCGCAAGGGGGAGCCCGAAGATGTAGCGCGTGCAGTGGCCTGGCTGGCCAGTCCGTTATCTGATTATATGAATGGGATTGTCTTGCCTCTGGATGGCGGCTCAATCCCGACCGTTTGAAGCTTAAGAAACAATAAAAGAAAACTTCCGGCCACCCGGTAAGGAGACCAGCATGACCAAGCTATTGAAAACACTTTTTGTCGCCTCTTCAATTGCACTCGGATGTTGTGCAAATGCGCTGGCGCAAGACGTCTATCCATCCAAAGCGATTAAGTTAATCGTACCGCTCGGTGCAGGTGGAGCGACCGATGTCGTGGCGCGGGTTGTCGCGGGCAAGCTATCGCAACGCCTGGGACAGCAGGTGGTTGTCGAAAATCGTCCAGGTGCAGAGGGCATCATTGGTGTCAACGCAGGTGCCAAGGCGGATCCCGATGGCTATACCTTGGTGCTTGGCTCGAGCACGACCTTGGCAGCCAATTTCCAGTTGCGCAAGAGCCTGCCCTTTCATCCGGTCAAAGATTTAGAACCAGTGTCGATGGCCTTAAAAGATTTCTACAACATCTTAGTGATTGGCCCCAACGTACCTGCGAATTCGCTCCAGGAGTTTATTGCCCTCGCAAAGGCCAATCCAGGAAAGTACAACTATGGGACAGCGACCGTTGGCTCAAAAATTTGCATGGAAATGTTTAAGACAGCAGCGGGCATCGATTTAAAGACGATTAACTACAAAAGTTCGCCGCAAGCCCTCAATGATTTGATGGGAGGGCAGTTAGAAATCATTTGCGAACCTGTCGCGACCTCGGTTCCAAATATCAAGGCTGGCAAAATTAAATCGATTGGCGTGACGAGCTTGACCCGAGTGGAACAGGCCCCCGACTTACCAACAGTTACTGAGCTGGGCTTGCCAGGCTTTGACTACAGCGCGTGGGTTGCCGTGTTTGCGCCAGCGAAGACGCCTAAGCCGATCATTGACCGCTTAGCTAAAGAGTTGGCAATTGTGCTCGCAGACCCAGAGACTGACGCAAAAATTAGATCGATCGGTGCGGCACCGATGATTGGTGGACCCAAAGAGCTAGCCGCGTTGTTAGATGCTGAGATTGCACGGGCTGGGAAGGTTGTCAAAGACGCAGGGATTCAACCGGAATAGTGTCATGAGCACAGCGCCCAGAATATTTTTAGTTCATGCTGTCGATGTATCTATGGCGCCAGCATCAAACAGTTTCAAAAAACTGTGGCCGGAAGCCAGCATCGTTAACTTGCTAGACGAATCTCTGGCAATTGACATGTTGGCCGATGGAAAGATGACCCCGCGCATGGTGGAGCGGTTTGCACGACTGGGGCAGTACTGCGTGGACGCAGGTGCCGATGCGATATTGTTTACATGCTCAGCTTTTGGTGAGGCCATCAATAACCTTAAGACCTTGCAAAGAATCCCGATCCTAACCCCCAACCAGGCGCTGTTCGAAGAGTTGCTTCAGATTGGTGGCAAAGCCGCCATGTTGACGACCTTTACCCCGTCGGTTCAGGCGCTACGCAGTGAGCTGTCTGACATGGCGGCAAACTTGGGGATTAAACCTGACGTCGATTCGTATATGGTCGAAGGTGCGCTTGATGGGCTACTCGCGCAGCGCGGGCCTGAACACGATCGAATGATTGCGCAACGCGTCAACGGCTTAAGCCAATATCCAACGATCGTCTTGGGTCAGTTTTCAATGGCTCAGGCTGCGCTGCATCCTGAGGTTAAGACCAGTGCACGTATCTTAACCACGCCTGACTGTGCTGTCAGGAAGCTCAAAGGCTTGCTCGGCGTTTAATTCTCTTGACAGAGAGTTCAGGCGTTCGCACGGATGCGAACGCCTTTTTACTATTTAGAAAAACGCCTGGATGCCTGTTTGTGCACGGCCCAGAATCAGCGCGTGCACATCATGCGTACCTTCGTAAGTGTTGACCACTTCAAGGTTGACCAAGTGACGTGCGACACCAAACTCGTCCGAGATGCCATTGCCACCCAGCATGTCACGTGCCATGCGCGCGACATCTAAGGCCTTGCCGCAAGAGTTACGCTTCATGATCGAAGTGATTTCGACAGCAGCAGTGCCTTCGTCTTTCATCCGGCCTAAGCGCAAGCAGCCCTGGAGACCCAGTGTGATTTCAGTCTGCATGTCGGCCAGCTTCTTTTGAATCAGCTGATTAGCGGCCAAGGGACGTCCAAACTGTTTGCGATCCAGTGTGTACTGGCGTGCCATGTGCCAACAGAACTCTGCTGCGCCCAGCGCACCCCAGGCGATGCCAAAGCGCGCCGAGTTCAAGCAGGTAAAAGGACCTTTCAGCCCTGTCACGCCAGGCAACATCTGTTCGTCACCAATCTCAACGTTATCCATCACGATTTCACCTGTGATCGAGGCGCGCAAGCCCACCTTGCCGTGGATAGCGGGCGCGGACAGGCCTTTCATTCCTTTCTCAAGAATGAAGCCGCGGATACGTCCGTCATGGTCACCACCGACACACTTGCCCCACACAACAAACACGTCTGCGATCGGCGAGTTGGAGATCCACATCTTGTTGCCGGTGAGCGAGTAGCCGCTTGCTGTTTTGACTGCGCGCGTTTCCATCCCTGCGGGATCGGAGCCATGGTTAGGCTCTGTTAAGCCAAAGCAGCCAATCCATTCGCCACGAGCAAGCTTAGGCAGATATTTTTGCTTCTGCGCTTCGCTGCCAAATTCATTGATTGGCACCATCACGAGCGAAGACTGCACGCTCATCATCGAGCGATAGCCAGAGTCAACACGTTCGACTTCGCGCGCGATCAGACCATAGCTGACGTAATTCAGCCCAGAGCCACCGTATTCTGTGGGGATGGTCGCTCCCAACAAACCAAGCTCGCCCATTTCGGGAAAAATATTGACGTCTGTTTTCTCGTGACGAAAACCTTCGAGCACGCGCGGTGCCAGTTTGTCTTGGCAATAAGAACGTGCAGCATCCCGCACCATACGCTCTTCGTCGGTGAGTTGGCTGTCCAGTAAGAGGGGATCTTCCCAGTTGAAGGTGGCGTCAGAGGCCATGAAATGCTCCAGATAAGTAACTATAAAAAAATTGTACGGTGGGCCGGTCGTGTTGCTTGTGAAAGACCTTAGGCTTTTTGGGCAGCGGCCCGAAGTTTAGAGATGGTTGTTGTTGGTGTGATCGCTTCTGGGTCGATCAAGCAGTGGATGATTGCAGGTAAGCCACTGGCGACTGCACGTTCAAACGCAGGGCCAAACTCTTCGGTTTTTTCAACGCGCTCGCCATGTCCACCAAAGGCGCGGGCATAGGCCGAGAAGTCAGGGTTCTTAAGCTGTGTCGCAGAAATCCGCCCTGGGTAGTGCTTCTCTTGGTGCATGCGAATCGTGCCGTACATCCCGTTATCGACAATGACGACCACGAGTGGCAGGTTGTATTGCACAGCGGTCGCAAACTCTTGACCATGCATCATGAAACAGCCATCGCCGGCAAAGCAAACCACCAGTTTGTCCGGTGCGACACGCTTTGCACCAACCGCAGCAGGTAAGCCGTAACCCATGGAGCCTGAAGTAGGCGCGAGTTGTGTGCCGAACTGCGTGAAGCGATGAAAACGATGCAACCAGGTTGCAAAGTTGCCGGCGCCGTTCGTCATGATGGCATCGGCCGGGAGCTTAGATTCCAGGTAGGCCATTACGCCACCCATTTGCAAGGCGCCTGGGGTTTTAATCGGGACTGGGTCGCTCCAGTCGAGGTAGCTTTGGTGCATCGCTGCGGTACCGGCAGCCCAGGGCATAGACGAGGGTGTTGCCAAGCTGCTGAGTTCTGCCGCGAAGGCGATAGGCGAGGCGTTGATGGCAACGGCTGCGCGGTAGACGCGTCCAAGCTCACCGCTATCTGGATGCACATGAACGAGCGTTTGCTTTGGTACTGGAATATCAAACAGGGTGTAAGCCTGGCTGGGCATTTCGGACATGCGGCCGCCCACGAGCAGCACCAGATCAGCATCCTGCACACGCTTGAGCAGTTCTGGATTGAGTCCAATGCCAACGTCGCCAATGAAGCAAGGGCTATTCGCAGGGAAAAGCATCTGGCGGCGGAACGACACTGCAACCGGTAGCTTGAAGCGCTCGGCAAATTCGACGAATTGTTTGACAGCTGTTGCATTCCAACGCGCACCGCCTAGGATGGCGACAGGTGCTTTAGCTTGTGACAAGCGCTTGGCAAGGTCCGCCA
>CAIYWO010000251.1 GCA_903929925.1 uncultured beta proteobacterium
GATATTTACATGCACGCGGTTTATAAAAAATAAATAAGAGCAGACAACATCATGACAACACCCCATTCACTCGACTTTGATTACGTCATCGTTGGTGCAGGTTCGGCAGGCTGTGTGCTGGCTAACCGCTTGTCGGCTGATCCCAAAAACCGTGTGCTGTTGCTTGAGGCCGGTGGCAAGGATGACTGGCACTGGATCCATATTCCCGTTGGCTATTTGTACTGCATAGGCAACCCGCGCACTGACTGGTGTTATCGCACCAAGGCTGATCCCGGACTAAACGGCCGCGAACTGGGCTATCCGCGCGGGCGTGTGCTGGGCGGTTGTTCGTCGATCAATGGCATGATTTATATGCGTGGCCAAAGTGCCGACTACGATGGCTGGGCAGAGCTGGGCAATCCTGGCTGGGGCTGGAAAGATCTCTTGCCGCTCTATAAGGGCATGGAAAACCATCACGGTGGTGAAAGCGAGTTCCATGGTGCGGGTGGCGAGTGGCGTGTCGAGCCCGCACGTTTGTCCTGGGAGATCCTGGACGCGTTTCGCGATGCAGCCAACCAGGCAGGTATTCCGTCCACCACGGATTTCAACCGCGGTGATAACGAAGGTGCGAGCTACTTTGAAGTGAATCAACGCTCCGGTTGGCGCTGGAATGCATCGAAAGCGTTTTTGCGGCCCATCAAGCACCGCACGAATCTAACAGTGCTGACGGGTGCACGTACGACCAAGCTTGAATTTGAAGGGACGCGTTGTACGGGTGTGCGGTTTCTCAAAGACGGAGAACAGCACGTCGCGCGTGCGCACCGCGAGGTCGTGATGGCTGCGGGTGCAGTCGGCACGCCACAACTGTTGCAGGCCTCTGGCGTCGGTCCTGCGGGCTTGTTGGGTTCGCTCGGCATCCCTGTCGTGCATGCGCTCGAAGGTGTGGGCCAAAACTTGCAAGATCACCTTCAGCTGCGCATGATTTATCGCGTACAGGGTGCGCGTACCTTGAATACGCTTGCGAATTCCTTGTGGGGCAAGGCGATGATCGGGCTTGAATACATGCTCACTCGTCGTGGACCCATGAGCATGGCGCCCTCGCAGTTAGGTGTCTTTGCAAAGTCTGGTCCCGAGCAGACCCGAGCCAATGTGGAATACCACGTCCAACCTTTGTCGCTCGAGCGTTTTGGTGAGCCCCTGCACAATTTCCCCGCTTTCACCGCGTCAATCTGTAATGTGCGACCGACTAGCCGTGGACATGTCAACATTACTTCGCCTGATACCGCTCAACACCCTGAGATCCTCGCGAACTATTTGTCGACACCCGAAGATCGTCATGTTGCAGCTGACAGTATTCGCCTGACCCGCCGCATCGTCGGCCAGTCAGCGCTCGCGCGCTTTAAGCCTGAAGAGATTAAGCCAGGCATTACCGAGGACACCGAAGAAGCGCTTGCGAAAGCCGCGGGTGAAATTGGCACCACGATTTTTCATCCTGTCGGCACCTGCAAAATGGGACAAGATCCGATGGCCGTTGTCGATGCGAGCCTGCGGGTACACGGGATTCAGGGCTTGCGCGTGGCCGATGCCTCAATCATGCCAACGATCACGTCGGGC
>CAIYWO010000252.1 GCA_903929925.1 uncultured beta proteobacterium
CTTAATAAGCAAGAGCCTTAAAAACAAAAGGCCTCAAAGCATTTACGCTTAGAGACCTTCTTTTCACTTGGTGGGTCGGGCGAGACTCGAACTCGCGACCAACGGATTAAAAGTCCGCTGCTCTAACCAACTGAGCTACCGACCCCAAGCCCTACATTATGACTTTTTCATTATTGGCTGTCAAACCGAGGGCTGATCAGCAAAAATTGCCTCAAACTTAGTACCCAGTGCGAGCAGTTGGCAGTCTTCATTTAAGGCACCAACAAACTGCACGCCTAGAGGCAACTTGGTATCCCCTTTGCCAAACGGCAGCGTCAAGCAAGGCACGCCAAGTGTTGTCCAAACTCGGTTAAAGGTCGACGACCCTGTCCCGGTTGATTTAAGTGGCGCCTGGCCCGGAGCACCAAGAGTCAAGACCGCATCAACACCTACCATCGCCTTCGCAAACAGTTCTTTGCACTTTTGCACATGCCCCAGTTCTTCTTTGAACTGGGCATCGGTAATCTGCAGCCCGGTTTCTATGAGTTTGATCGTAGAGGCACCCAAGTTTGCGAGCTGAATGCGATAGACCGACTCGTAAGAGCGTGCGGCGTCGTACGCCATGATCTGGCGATTGGACTGGCCAAGGGCCAGAAAATCGTTTGCGGGCAATTGGATGTCGACGATTTCCACCCCAGCGGCAGCGAGCATATCTCTCGCGCGTTCAAGTGCACGCACTGCGTCCTGATCCGCTTCATGCACTTCTGGCGATGGATACCAAGCAATGCGCGGCCTGGCCGGAGCTTGAACAGCCGCACACTTTTCAATCAGCACGGAAGACAGCAAACAAATATCGGTCATTGAACGGGCCATTAACCCGATCGTGTCCATCGTGACTGACAAAGGCCCAACGCCTTCAAGTGAAACCTTTCCGTGCGTAGGTTTGAAGCCGATAATGCCGCAGTACGCGGCTGGACGAATCGTTGAGCCGCCCGTTTGCGAACCCAGCGCCATCGTGACCATATTGTCTGCCACGGCTGCAGCAGAACCACTCGACGAGCCACCGGGTGTGTGATCTAGGCAATGCGGATTAGTTGTGGGACCCGCGTGCTGGTGCGCAAACTCTGTCGTTACCGTCTTACCCATAATCAGTGCGCCAGCGGCACGCAGCTTTGCGACCGCATAGGCATCACGTTCAGGCCGATGGTTGGCAAAGGCTGCCGAGCCATACGTCGTCGGCATGTCCTGCGTATCAAAGATGTCTTTTATGCCAATGGTGATTCCTGCCAAGGGCAGCGCAGACGTGTCTGCTGGCAAGGCGGCGAGCTGATCACGCACCTGCTTCGGGTCGTGCCACGACCAGGCGCGCACGAGCGGCTCGCGCGAAGCAATCCGAGCAAGTTGCTCTTCTAAAATTTGCGATCGATTTAGTGCTGCCACTTACCGAGCCCGCGAGATACGAACCTCAGCACCGCGGCGCTTGACTTCCAAGCCCTCGGAGGGAAGGATGCGCAAGCCCTCGAGACCTTTGATGTAGCTTGAGCCCTGCATCTGCATGACACGAATCTTGTTACGCATCACCACTGGATTGTGAACAGGCATACCAAACATCCAGACCTCGTCGAGTATGCGTGCCGAATTAAATTCACCAGTGTGATTGGCAGTTGGCCCCAAGCAGAGCATGTGCCCTTCGCGACCAAACACAGGCAAGGCATCTAACTCACAGGAGACCGTCCAAGTCGTGCCACCTTCGTAGCGCCAACCCGTATTGAGATCCCACCAAGCATCGCCTTTAGGTAAATAAACTTGAATTTCCTTGCCTGGCTTCATTGCCGGAGCCACCAACACTGCTGGGCCGAGCATATATTGCGTGTCCCAGCGCTGCGCCTCGGCATCCCCAGGGAAGGAGAGCGCCATGGAGCGCTGCACTGGCAAACCTGTGCGTGCTGCATCTTCAATCGCACCGAGCACGTAAGGAATCAGGCGATAGCGCCATTGCAACCATGACTGCACATGCGCGCGCGTTGCATCGTCAAATGCCGTGGGCAATAAGTCTGGATGTGCTTGAAAAGCCAGGTTCGCAGAAAATACCGCCATACCAAGCCAACGCAGATACAGCTCGGGTGTCATGTCTTCGGTTGGCATGGCCGCGTTACCGAGCGCATGCATTTGCACCGGCACGCCGCTCGCGCCAATCGATAAGGCGGTGCGCAACGTATGCTGCAAACCACCCCAGGTGTTGGGCACGCGAGGCGCACTTTGCCATAACAAGCGCTGCGCCCCAGCAAACAAATCAGAGCTGAACACAACACCTTCAGGTGGGACTTTATGGCCCGCGGCAGCGTCAAACAATGCGCGACGCGCAAGGGCTGGGTAAAGGGACCGCAACACTGCGCCACTCTCACCGCCACGCGCAACCACGTGATCAGGGATATCGAATTGCACATCACAGGCTGTTGCTCCAACACCCTCTTCCACGAGGTGGCGATGACGCTCAGACCAAGTCTTCATCGCATCGCGATGGGTTAAGTCGAGGAGGCCAAAGGGCTTGCCACCGGTTGCGGCGACACCTTCAAAGACATGCGCCTCGCCGCTTTCGCCAACAAGCAACCAACCGCGGTCCTCGAGCTCAGCAAAAATCGTCGATTCCGCGAGCGCTGCAGGGATGGTATGCATACACAGATGTGTCGCATGCTTACCAAATTGACTCAGCAACTGCTTTGGGCTGGGGAAGCGTTCGGCATCCCACTCAGGCAAAAGCTTCGAATCTTGGTAGGTCCAGGCAGACGGTGGGAGCAGCAATACACCATCCACTGCCAGGCTGAGCCGACGGAACTCTGCAATCAGTTCAGCAGTTTGAGATGCATTATGGCTCGTATGCTGCTCAACCCAAACGCCCATGGACCACAACACTGGCTGACCAGCACGGCCGGTAAGCTGGGTGTACTGGTTAAGGATTTCGGTAGGCTCACCCGCAAAGACAAACACGTCGAGCGTTTCATCTTCTACGGCGATCATGTACTCAGCCAACGATTCTGCACCAAGGTCGTGCTCAACACGACCCAGCGTGTTGACGTAAACACCCCAGCCGTTCGGACTCCAGGCCAGCGGCAAGGCGCGATGATCCGGCGCATCAGAAACAATTGTTTCACCGCGCCGATCCAAATCACCCGGTGTCTCGCCCAAGCCAAAAATCTTGTCACTGCGCTTGAGATCAAAACCAAGAGACCAAAGCTCATCAGAGCGGGCAACACCAGACTCAGAAAGCGTCAAGGCTGTTTTGCCAGCTCGGTGCAAATGCAATTTAAAGGGATTAACGGAGATATCTAAACCCACGTCTCCTTGCAGAAGTCGCCAACCCTTCAGTGCGCCTTTAAGCGGCTCAAGGATAGCCTCGCCTATCGCTTCTGGGCGGGCAAGCAAGACTTCTGCGTGCGCACGTGCTCGCGCGCCAGGCAGAATATCTGCGGCAACAGCCTCGGGGCGACCGCAGCGAATCCGGAACACGCCAGGCGCATGCGGCTCAACAACGAATCTCATCCCCGCACCTGCGTCGAATACAAGCTTGGTGGGCAACGTATCGACTAGTTTGAGTGAATCTAGGTGCATGTTTAGCGCGTGGGTGTAAAAGCGACCAAAGGCGCTATTTTGACGGATTTAAGTATTTTAATAAACTCAGCCCGTAATATCCCGGCTTGCGCTTTAAATTTTTGTGAAACGGTCTTAAATCTGACTAATTTTGTCAATTATATCGGTTTCCAATGGCAAGGGTTCACTGTTCAGGGCCGCTGCGATCAAATCGCCCGCCAAACTTGACCAGGTGAGCCCCCGGGACGCGAGCCCTGCAACCACCCAAAGGCTCTCTGCCGCATCCACGGCGCCTATAGCCGGCAATCGTCCGGGCAACACAGCCCGCCAACCTGCCCATCCATTTAGCGCGGAGGAGTCAGACCCGGCCTCAACCAGTCTACCCAGCAATCCCTCAGCGCGCTGCAAGTTAGACTTAGCGCCATCGCTCGATACAAAGACGCGCTCGGCTCCATGCAAATAACTGCTACCTGTCACACAGTGTGCATCCACAGTCGGGAGGACATAACCATCGCCAGACACTATGCATCGCGGCCCACCAGATATCAAACGGTCAGGAACGTATGTCACCTCACCCCCCAGTGCGTGCATCCCGCGCAAGCGTGCGTCATCCGTCAATAGCCCACTTGCACGCAAAATATCTTGTGTGGTGTGCGCTGCGGCCAGCACAACGATGGGCGTCTGTGCGAGCACCTGACCAGACGCATCCAGCACATCCCAAACATCTCCGCGCTGCAACAAGCGATGAACCCGTGCAACCTGCCGCGTAATTCCCGTCGTGGCTAATAATTGATTAATCAGCGGCTCGGGCTGAACGCGCACAGCCATCGGAAAATGAATACCCCCTCGATTAAGCCCGACACCCGCAATCGCACTCGCCTGATTTGCATCCACAAACCGCGCCCAGGCCTCGGGCAATTGCAATTCGGCAACCACTGACTCCAAATCGACAATACGTCCGGAGGTGCGCGATAGCTGCAGAGCGCCACAGGGATCAAATGCCTCCGCAGTCAAATGTCCCCAGCGATGATGCGCGCGCAGCGTCCCCGCACGAGAGAGGCGCGCACGCACATCGTCGTCACGCGTCAGCATCGGGGTGAGCGCAGCTGCTAGATGACCTCGGTGTGGCCCCTGCTCAGCCTCAGACGCTTCAAGAACTGCAACACTCCAGCCGCGTAAAGCCATGGCATGCGCAATACCGGCTCCTGCAAACCCCCCTCCGACAACTACCGCACTGCGCGGGCGCTCCTGATGCGAGGTCCTAGGGGTTGATGTCGCGCGAGCCATGGATGACCACACGCCATCGTGCACTGTGCCTTGCCCCCACAGCGAGGTCGCTTGCTCATTAACCTCCAGCCAAGGCATGACGAGCTTACCGTGCGGCACCAATAGTCGTTTCGCTGTGGCGAACATCGCTTCAACATCCTCATGCGCAGCAGAACGCACAGAGGAAGAAAGCACCAACGCATCAGCCCTCACCGACAAACGCTGCAACAGTGTGGACGCTTCTCCGACGGCCAAGGTAAGGGTAATGCGCAAGCCCTCAAACTCAAGGCGGTGTATGCCTAAGAGGTTCAGTGGCCATACATCCGCTAACTGATGCACACTTGAGGCCATCTCCGCAGGACAGGCCTGCAGCAAGCGCTCACGCAACACTTTCGAATCGCTCAGCCGAGGCAGTAAGCCGACCACATGGAGGCGTCGACTGCGATCAGGATCTCGACGCCAGGCCTCCCACAGATGCAAGAAAAAACGTCCGTCCTTAAAGTCAGCATCAATGACTGTATAGGTGCTTTGCCCAGCCCAAACTTGAGGCACTCCCAACGCAGCAATTACAGATGCGCACAACATCATTGCTCGCGCAGAGCTCGCCGCAAAATTTTTCCTACATTGCTTTTTGGAAGTTCGGCGCGGAACTCGATCATCCGCGGACACTTATAGCGGCTTAGTTCACGGACACACCATTCTTGAACGGCCTCTTGGTTTAGCGACGGATCTGAGGGCACGACGAATAGTTTGACAGCCTCACCCGAGGCATTATCAGGCACACCGACTGCCGCACATTCCAACACCCCGGGATGGCTCGATACGACTGCCTCCACCTCGCTGGGGTAAACATTGAAACCGGACACAACAATCAAATCTTTTTTACGGTCAACCAAAAATACATAGCCCTGCTCGTCCATATAGCCAATGTCGCCGGTACGGAAAAATCCGTGAGGCGTCAACGCATTATGTGTATCAGCAGGTGCGTTCCAATAGCCTTGCATCACCTGAGGCCCCTGCACAGCAATTTCGCCACGCTCACCCGTGGCCATAACAGACCCCTGCTCATCGACGATACAGACCTCAGTGGAGGGCAAGGGCAAGCCAATGCTGCCAGAGTAAGCCGATGCATTCGTTGGATTCGCAGTGACCACTGGGGACGTCTCGGACAGCCCGTAACCTTCAATTAATGGGCGTCCCGTCACGGCCACCCAGCGCTGGGCCACGGCTTGCTGAATGGCCATGCCGCCCCCAAATGCCAGACGTAAGGAGCTGAAATCCAACGTCGAAAACTGGGGTTCATTGAGCAAGGCGTTAAACAAAGTATTCACACCAGGAAACACGTGCGGCGGATCTTTACGCCAGGCATGTAGCAGTGATGCACGATCACGAGGATTAATCACCAGGACGCTTTTCATTCCGGCATGCAGGGCATAGAAGCCACAGACGGTCATCGCAAACACATGGTAAAGCGGCAAAGCGGTCAGCATCGTCAGTGGCCTTGGCAACAAAGCACCCAAAGCTGGTTGTGCCACGGCCTCAACTTGCAAAACGTTAGACACCAAATTGCGATGGGTGAGCATGGCACCACGGGGCGAGCCCGTTGTGCCACCCGTGTATTGCAGGGCAGCGAGATCGTCCATAGAAATATTAGGCGCCTGCCAAGATAAATCTCGACCGAGCCTCAGAACAAACCGCCAGGGCCAGGCCCCAGCCATCGGCTTTTTGGGTCCAAGTTTTTTGATATGCCTTGCACCAAAATTAATGACACTAGATTTAATTGGTCCCAGCATGTCCCCAGGGGAAACGACCACCCGGTGCAACAACCCGTCGCAATCCGTCACTTGCTCCAGCGTGTCAGCCACGCTTTCAAACACCACAATCACGCTCGCCCCGCTATCGCGCAACTGCACGCCCAACTCGCGTGGTGTACACAGAGGGTTCACGTTAACGACTACGCAGCCAGCTTTGAGCGCCCCGAACATCGCCACGGGGTAGGCCAACACGTTGGGCAACATCAGGGCGACGCGTGCGCCCGCCTCCAACCTGAGGGATTGCAACCACTTGGCAAAGGATGTGGCCTCCCCTTCAAGTTTGGTGTAGGTCAGACCCACACCAAACGATTGCACCGCGGTCCTTGGGCCAAAACGCTTGCAAGCCTGTTCTAGCAAATCGACTAGCGATGCATAGCCGTCTGTGGAGATCGTCGACGGCACGCCTTCCGGGTAGTTGTTAATCCATGGTGACTTCATGGTCTATCGCCAATTTAAGTTGTAGGTTTAGAACGTCATTTTCATCGATAATACTGTCAGACATTGTTCTCTAAAGTGATTTGCATGAAACTTCTCGAGCCCTTTTTGAATTGGCAATCCGAAATTCAGGCCATCCGACGGGATATCCATGCCCATCCGGAACTTTGCTACGAAGAGCATCGGACGGCTGACGTCGTGGCCGAGACCTTGCAAAAATGGGGAATTCCCGTGCACCGCGGCTTGGGCGGGACGGGTGTCGTAGGCATCATTACGGGCCGCACGGCAGGCACACGCGCGATCGGACTGCGCGCCGATATCGACGCACTACCTATGCAAGAACTCAACACCTTCGAGCATGCCAGCCGCAACGCAGGGAAAATGCACGGCTGCGGGCACGATGGACATACCGCGATGCTGCTTAACGCTGCGCGGTATTTAGCCGAGAACAAGAATTTTGACGGTACGGTGTACGCGATTTTCCAGCCCGCCGAAGAAGGTGGCGCTGGCGCTAAGCGCATGATGGACGACGGTCTGTTTAGCAAATTTCCCATGGAAGCGGTTTTCGGCATGCACAACTGGCCGGGCTTACCTGTTGGGCAGTTCGGCGTCACGGCCGGTCCCATTATGGGCTCGAGCAACCGTTTCTCAATCAAAGTACGCGGCAAAGGTGGCCACGGCGCCATGCCCCATCTGGGCGTTGATCCCGTGATGACTGCCGTACAAATAGCCCAGTCGCTACAAACCATCATCACACGCAACCGCCACCCGCTGGAGGCTGCCGTACTGAGCATTACCCAAATTCATGCTGGTAGTGCAGACAACGTCATTCCTACCGACGCTGTCATGGCCGGCACGGTGCGGACCTTCACTCTGGAAACACTCGATCTCATCGAAAGGCGTATGCGTGAGGTAGCTCAACACACCGCTGCAGCGATGGGTGCCGAGGTTGATTTCTCTTTTAATCGGGTTTACCCCCCAACCATTAATCACCCAGCTGAAACGGCGTTTTGTGTCGAGGTAATGCGTGAAATCGTTGGCACTGAGCAGGTAAACGACCATGTCGTGCCCACGATGGGTGCAGAAGACTTTGCCTTCATGCTCCAGGAGGTGCCGGGGTGCTACGTTTGGATCGGCAACGGCATGGGAGACCATCGGGATGCAGGCCACGGGTTAGGACCCTGCATGCTGCACAACGGCTCGTACGACTTTAATGATGACTTACTACCACTGGGCGCCACCTACTGGGTCAAATTAGCCGAAAACTGGTTTAAGCGATAAGCCGAATATCGGAGTAGTATCTCGGTCATTCTTAAACAGCCGTTCATCCACGTATGTCCCAACCTACCCCCACGAGCGCCTCTCCCTGGCGCGACAAACTCAACGGGATGCTCTTTGTTGGGCTTTTAGCCGCTGCAGTCGTTCAGCTAGCTGGCATCCCCTTCATCAAAACCCTGGGCTTTAGTCCTCTGGTCGTGGGAATTCTCTGTGGCATGGTCTATGGCAATTTTTTTCGTGGAAACATGCCCGCCGAATGGGGTGCAGGCGTCCACTTCACCGCGCGCAGGCTGTTGCGCGTCGCCGTGGCGTTTTACGGCCTCAACATCAGCATTCAACAAATCATTGAGGTCGGCCTACCCGGGCTCATCGTGTCAGTTGGAATCGTTTTCGGCATCCTGGTTTTAGGTACTTGGATCGGCACGCGTGTACTCAAACTCGATCGCGACACCGCCATGCTGACAGCCTCTGGCAGTGCAGTCTGCGGAGCAGCCGCCGTCTTAGCTTTTGAGTCTACGCTCAAATCGGCGCCACACAAAAGCGCCGTGGCTGTAGCCACCGTGGTTCTGTTCGGTACGATTTCTATGTTCCTGTATCCCCTGCTATACCAAGCCGGCTGGATCGATATGGACACACGGGCGTTTGGGATTTTCTTGGGCGGTGCGGTACACGAGGTCGCTCAAGTGGTGGCTTCCGCCAGCAACATTGACCCTGCCACCACAGAAATCGCGACAATCGTGAAAATGACGCGTGTGGCGCTTCTGATCCCAATCTTGCTTTTAGTTGGGCTATGGCTCCAACGCACAGCAATCGCGGCAGCGGCACCCGGGGCAAAGAAACCCAGCCTACCAATTCCTTGGTTCGCGATCGGTTTTCTAGTGCTCGCTCTGATTCATTCTGCAGGAGTGATCCCCCAGAATGTTCTGCAAGTACTGCGGGCCCTCGACATCTTCGTCCTGACGATGGCCATGACTGCGCTCGGAATCGAGACCCGCTTTGCTCAAATGCGCCAAGCTGGTCCCCGGGTCATGGCGCTTGGTGCGATCTTGTTTATACTGCTGGCATGCGGCGGCTATGCATTGGTCAAGATCGTGACCTAACTCTGCATGGTTTGAGCCACACGTAGTTATTGACCCTCTCGTTGGCACGGGCTCCCCATGACGCAAATAACTCCTGACGCGCCCGTCACCGCTCGGCGACTTGACCCCGAGGACGCTCAGCTCGCACTCGCCAAAGTGCAAGAGCTGCTCCAACGCCACGAGCTCGTAGAAAATCTTGTTCACCGTCAAGAAGAAAACGACCAGCGGGCCGATTTGGTCGAAGGGTTACTGCAACGTCAACACGATGCAGAAATCACCGCACTCGTAAACGATCTGCACCCCGCCGATATTGCCTTCATCTTAAGCTCGGTTCCAAAAGCCGAACGCCAAATGATCTGGCGCTTGGTCGGCGCACAGCATGACGCCGATGTGCTTCTTGAAGTGGACGACTGGGTACGTGAGTCGCTCATCGAAGCGATGGATCGCAAAGATCTCGTCGCAGCAACCGGCAACATGGATGCCGATGAACTCGCAGACTTAGCGCCTGACTTACCTGCTGATGTGGTGGCAGAAGTGCAGAAGGGTCTGACAATTGAAGAGCGGGCTCGTTTGATTGAGGCCATGGGCTACCCAGAAGACAGCGTGGGTGGCATCATGGACTTCGAAATGGTGCGCGTACGCGAAGACGTGACACTCGAAGTTGTATTGCGCTACCTCAGACGTTTGCCAGAACTACCCGACCACACCGATCAGATTTTTGTCGTGAATCGCTCGGACAAACTTTTAGGCACTCTGACCTTATCAGCGCTACTGGTTAACGAACCAGAAGTCGACGTGCGTCAGGTGATGAGCACTGAATATCTATCGCTCAGCCCACTGGACTCTGACTCCGATGCTGCCGGCGCGTTCGAGCGCTACGATCTCGTTTCGGCTCCAGTCGTTGATGACCTCGGACGACTCGTTGGCCGAGTGACCATCGCCGAGGTGGTTGATGTGATCCGAGAAGACTCGGATGAACAAGCGCTGTCTCGCGCCGGTATGCAAGAGGAAGATATTTTTGCACCAGTCACGATGGCGCTGCGTAACCGAGCACCTTGGCTTATTCTGAACTTATGCACCGCGGCGACTGCCTCGTTTGTCGCCTCGCTCTTCGAAGACACGGTAAGCAGCATTGTTGTGCTGGCATTTTTAATGTCGATCGTGGCCGGCATTGGTGGTAACTCCGGCAATCAAACAATGACCTTGATCATTCGCGCGCTAGCCGTGGGTCGGATTACTCCGAAAAACGTTTGGCCTCTAGTCAAACGCGAAATGCTGGTCACCTTCTTGGTTGGGTTGTTAGGCAGCACCATTGCCGCAGTCTTTGCGTGGCTCATTTCGCATTCGATTTCTATCGCACTCGTGATGATGGGTGCCATGATTTGCAACATGCTCGTCGGGGCCACCATTGGCGTGCTCGTGCCGGTCGTGCGTACGCGCCTGGGCAAGGATCCCGCCATGGGGTCCTCTGTGTTGCTAACGTTTGCAACAGACTCGCTGGGCTTCTTTATCTTTTTGGGTCTGGCAACGATATTTTTGATTTAGCCGAGCAGCGCTTAATTCAGGGTTTGTGCTGAAGCCAACACCCGATTGACGTGTGTCCCGATGCGTCCTGAGTCCATGCCGTAAACATGAAGGGAAACAGCAGGCTCACTTGCCTGATTGCCCAGTCGGTGAATAAATTCAAGCCCAGCATGTCCACACGCGCTGTAACCAGGCTCTCGGGTGAATTGGCTCATGAGGTAGGCGTGTCGTTGCGCACTATCCCACTGATAAAAGCCCTCAGTGAGCTCGCCCGCCAAGATACGGTAGGCGCACCAAGCGTAATGTGCATGAATCGGACTGCACTGCTGTGGCCCCCACACAAGACCTACTACGGTGAACCGACCCAAAGAATCTGCATGCAATATGTGACGGGTGTAACTCTGGGTCGATCTCGGAAGCGCTAAAACAGCCGCACAAAGGTCTATCGCTGCCCGTCGCCCAAGCTGTTGGCCGATTGCCTGTCGCATCCGATACGGGACTAAGTCAGGCTCACTCAAGCAAGCAGAAGAAAGCTCTGTCGACAGTCCGGGTACTACTCTGTCAAGCAAAGAAAACGGCAAGTCAGCTTCTGGGGTTGATTCCAGATTGACTTGCCGGCCAGCATACTGCTGAGAGAGGAGACTAGACATGCGTTCATGATAGAGACCTTCCTTAAGAAATAATTTGCTAATTTTGTTATTTTTATTATTTAATTAGAAAATTTTTCTACTTTAAAAGTATAAATTAGGTGAAATATGCAAATTGACAAAAAAGACCGTGAAATTCTGCGCCTAATGCAAGAAGATGCGGGATTGTCGCTTGCCGATTTGGCCGCTGCCGTAAACCTGACCCCGACCCCTTGCTGGCGGCGTATCCAAAAACTTCAAGCGGAGGGGGTGATACAAAAGCAGGTAGCACTCTGCGATGCGCGCAAGCTAAACCTGGGGCTCACCACTTTTGTAACGATTCGAACAAGTCAACATAATGAGCAGTGGATGCAGCGCTTTGTGGATGGCGCAACCAGCATTCCAGAGATCGTAGAGATCTATCGCCTGAGCGGGGACGCCGACTACTTACTGAAAATTGTCGTACCGGATATCGATCGCTATGACAGCGTTTACAAGCGGCTGATTCGCTCTGTAGACCTGCTAGACGTGAGCTCAGCTTTTGCGATGGAAACCATCAAGTGCACCACCGCACTTCCGCTTGATTATGCGCAGTAGATTTACTTGCGGTCGCTCAGAGTGCCCGGCTCAGCCATCCAGGCACATAGCAACGTGTAGGTGACAGCAAGGGCCACAGGTCCGACAAAGATCCCGATCAAGCCAAAACTAATCAAGCCACCGATCACACCGGCGAAGATCAGTAACAATGGGAGGTCTGCACCGCGCTTGATCAGCATCGGACGTAAAAAGTTATCCAGGCTCACAACGATCAAGCTCCAGACCAACAAAAATGTAGCCCAGCCGGTGTTGCCTTCCCAGTACATCCAGGCGACCGCAGGAAACAAAACAAGACTCGGCCCCATCTGTGCAATACATAGCATCAACATCGCCGCAGACAACACCGCAGCGAACGGGACGCCAGCAATCACAAGTCCTAGGCCGCCAAGCGCTGTCTGCACAACCGCAGTCACACCAACACCCAGCGCTACAGCACGAATCGCTTGACCTGCCAGTACAACAGCATCCTCACCTCGCTCTCCGGCCAGTCTCTTACCGAACCCCCGAACCAGCTTGGCCGCCCCCTCACCTGACGCATACAAGATCGCAGCAATCAGGACCACCAGTAAGAATTGAATCAACATTCCGCCCAGGCCACCAAATTGCGAAAGCAACCATTTGCCTGTTGCACTCGCATACGGCGTAATGTGTTCAAGAACGCCCGAGGCACCACCCGCAATCAAATCGCGCCAAGCCGTTGCGAGCTTATCTCCTACATAAGGGATCGCAGCGACCCAATCCGGCGGGGGTGGAATACCATTGTGCATCAACGTTCTCCAGAACCCGGTTAGCTGATCCGAACGCTCCGCGATTGTCGTGATCGCCCACCACAAGGGTGCAACAAGCAGAAGCAGCATGCCGATGGACATCACAGCAACTGCTGGTGTGCGATGCCCACCAAAGAGACGCTCCAGTGCTGTGAACCAAGGCCAGGTCGCAACCACGATCATCGTTGCCCAGACGGTGGCCGCCAAGAAAGGGCTGAGGACCCAAAGCGACAGCGCCAACAAGCCGACGATAAAAAATATTGCGAGGGTGCTGCGCGTTAGGTCATGCTGCATGTCTATTTAAGTTGCCCGTGGCAATGTTTATATTTTTTCCCGCTACCGCAGGGACACGCGTCATTGCGCCCCACTTTAGGCAGAATATTTCGTACGGTTCCAGGATGATCTGACGCCTGCGCCGCTGGTTCCTGCGCCTGCTGCTCCGCCTCTTGATAATCGGTGTGCTGATATTGCACGTTCTGCATCTGCACGGCCTGAGCAGCCTCTTGCTCTGCCTGCTCAATTTCCTCTTGCGTTTGGATTCGCACCGTCATCAGCAACCGAATCACATCGTCTCGAATACGGTCCAACATGTCCGAGAACAACTCAAAGGCTTCGCGTTTGTACTCCTGCTTTGGATTTTTTTGCGCATAACCGCGCAGATGAATACCCTGACGCAAATGATCTAACGCGGACAAGTGCTCACGCCACTGCGTGTCAATGACCTGCAGCATGACCGAGCGCTCAAAACCTGCCCATGACTCGGCGCCCACCATGTCGACTTTCTGACGATAGGCGACCCGTGCCGCCTCAAGGACTTGCTCTAGAACGTCCTCATCATTAATACTCTTCGTGTCTTGAACAATCTGTGCGATCGGCAACGCAATTTGCCAATCAGAGTCAAGCGCCATCTGCAAGGCGTTGATATCCCACTGCTCTTCAACCGAGCCTGGGGGCACATGCTTTGTCACCAGGTCAGTGAATGTGCCCTCACGCAAGTTATCGATTGTCTCAGCGATTGATTGTGCCTCAAGCACTTGGTTACGCTGCGCGTAGAGCACCTTGCGCTGATCGTTCGCCACATCGTCATATTCAAGCAATTGCTTCCGGACATCAAAGTTCCGGCCTTCAACTTTGCGTTGCGCCGTCTCGATTGAGCGTGACACCATACCCGCTTCAATCGGCTCGCCCTCGGGGAGCTTCAGGCGCTCCATGATTGCGCGCACGCGATCACCCGCAAAAATACGCATCAGTGGATCTTCAAGGGACAGGTAGAAGCGCGAAGACCCAGGATCACCCTGACGTCCCGCACGACCGCGAAGCTGATTATCAATACGACGCGATTCGTGACGTTCAGTACCGATGATGCGTAAGCCACCCGCTTGCTTGACACGGTCATTCAGGGGCTGCCACTCTTGGCGAATCGCATCGATCTGGGCCTGTTTGTCTGACTCGGACAACGCCTCGTTCGCGCGCACCGCTTCAATCTGCTTTTCAATACTGCCACCCAACACGATGTCCGTTCCACGTCCGGCCATGTTGGTTGCAATTGTGATGTTTCCAGGCTTGCCTGCTTGGGCGACGATCTCAGCCTCACGCGCATGTTGCTTCGCGTTCAGAACTTCATGACGCAAGCCCGATTTGCTCAACATCCCCGACAGCAATTCCGAGTTTTCAATGCTTGTCGTGCCCACCAGCACGGGCTGGCCACGCTCTTGACAATCACGGATATCTGCCTCGATCGCCTTAAACTTTTCAAGCGCAGTTTTAAAGATCTGATCATTCTGATCCGCACGCACCATCGGACGATTGGTCGGCACAATCACCGTTTCAAGACTGTAAATCTCTTGAAATTCGTAGGCTTCTGTGTCCGCTGTTCCGGTCATACCAGACAGCTTTTCGTACATACGGAAAAAATTCTGGAAAGTGATTGAAGCGAGCGTCTGATTCTCTAACTGAATCTTCGCACCCTCTTTCGCCTCCACCGCCTGATGTAAACCATCAGACCAGCGACGGCCCACCATCAAGCGACCCGTGAACTCGTCAACAATGACCACTTCACCTTCCTGCACAACATAGTGTTGATCGCGATGGAATAAGTTATGCGCACGCAGTGACGCCATCAGGTGATGCATCAAACTGATGTTGCGTGGCTCATACAAGGACTGCCCTTCCGGCAACAAGCCCAGACGCGTTAACACGCCTTCGGCTTGCTCGTGACCGGACTCAGATAAAAACACTTGATGGTTTTTTTCATCGACCCAGTAATGTCCTTCTGGTTCCGGCTCTTGCGGCTTGGGCTCAGAGGCCATCCGGGTGAGCAAAGGAGGCACAGCGTTCATACGAACGTACAGTTCCGTGTGATCCTCTGCCTGGCCAGAAATAATCAGCGGCGTACGTGCCTCATCGATCAGAATCGAGTCAACTTCGTCGACGATTGCGTAGACGAGGGCACGCTGACGTCGGTCTTCAACACGGTACTCCATGTTGTCACGCAGATAGTCAAAGCCAAATTCGTTGTTGGTGCCGTAGGTGATGTCAGCGCGATACGCGGCAATTTTCTCTTCATTAGATTGCTGGGGGACAACGACACCAACGCTCAGGCCGAGGTAGTTGTATAGACGTCCCATCCATTGCGCGTCGCGTCGGGCCAAATAGTCGTTCACGGTCACGACATGCACACCGCGTCCGGTCAACGCGTTGAGGTAGACCGGCAGCGTTGCCATGAGTGTCTTACCTTCGCCTGTACGCATCTCTGCAATCTTGCCGGAGTGCAACACCATCCCGCCAATGAGCTGTACATCGAAGTGCCGCATGCCGAACACGCGTACACCTGCCTCTCTAACGACAGCGAAAGCTTCGGGCAGTATCGAGTCGAGCGTGGCACCCGCCTGAACCCGAGCACGAAAATCATCGGTCTTTGCCTGCAGCTCTGCATCAGACAAAGCCTGCATCTGAGGTTCGAGCGCATTGATCTGATTGACCTGACGACGCAATTGCTTCAGTAGGCGATCATTTCGTGTACCGAATATTTTTTTAAGCAGAGAAAGCATGCGTATGAGACCTGGGCAAGTTTGCGTGACTGCCACGCAAACGTAACTAAGAAAATATTAGCAAAACGCCTAAAAACAGTGGCGACAAGTGGATCAGTTTAACGCAGGCGTGGTCGCCATGTAACGCCAGAAGATCCTACCGACACAGGCTGGGTGGCAGCCTGCTCTGTGGCCATCGGTTGCCCCGCCAAAAATACGCGCGGATCTAGCGGTCGGTCGTCTTGCCTAACCTCGAAGTGGAGGTGTGGGCCCGTCGATAAACCGGTTGAACCCACTCGCGCGATTAACTGTCCGCGCGTCACCAGTTGCCCTTCCTTCACAAGAATAACTTTGGCATGCGCGTAACGTGTGATCAGGCCTTCACCGTGATCGATCTCAAGCATATTGCCAAAGCCACGATGCTGAGTCACCGTACGCACAACCCCACCAGACGCAGCGCGTATGGGAGTACCTTCCGGTGCACTAAAGTCCAGTCCCTCGTGCATGCTCATCTGGCCATTAAACGGGTTACGTCGCCAGCCATACGATGAGCTTAAGTACGGATAGGATTCAATCGGCATTGCTGTTGGTAGTCGGGCAACACTGGCCGCCCGCTCAGTGACAGCAAGGTCTAGCATTGAAAAGAAGTCACTTTGACGCGTCACGCGCGCCTGCACAGCATTGATCTGACTTTCAAGCTCAGAAAGTGGGCGCACATGCGGCCCGGCCGGCAAAGGTACCCACAGATCGTCCAATACAACAGCGGCCTCGGGTGCATCGGACGCGACCCCCAGGTCTCCGTCAGGCAAGCCGGCCACCTTCGCGACGCGTTGGCCCAGCCCATCGAGACGTTTGATGGTGGCCTGCAACTCACCCACCTTGGTTGCCAGTAGCTGCACCGTCTGGCTATCTGCCGAGCCTTGCGCAGTGGGGCTCGGCGCCATGGTCGCAACCACCAAAGCGGACGGCTGACTCTCGGGCTGTAGCTTCCAAACAATACGCTGCAAACCCGCGCCTGCGATCAATGCGGCGACGAGTAAGAGCCCGACCAGCACCACCAATCGGCTAACACTTAGCGTAATTGGTGCATACTGATCTTGTCGCGAAGGCATAATTATTAACTTCATTTACTTCCTTTACCTATGGCAAGCCCACCACCTCGCAGGACGCGCTCTACGTCCCCCTCAGGCAGCGCCCACTTGATCGGCTGGCTAGGCCATGACTCGCAAGCAGCGAGCGTTTTAGCGACCGCACAATTGCACTTAAAAGTCCGGGCAGCGATTGGTGAAGCGATTCCACCCGCAATGCGAGGCGCCTTTGAGGTGATCAGACTCGAGGCGCACGCCCTGACACTTATGGTTTCGAGTGCAGCCTTCGCTGCAAAGTTCCGTCAAATTGCACCGAGAGTAACCACTCACTTGCAATCGTCTGGCTGGAATGTCAATGAAATCAAGCTACGTGTTCAAGGTGGGCTTGGCCTACCCGATACAAAAAAACCGGAAAAAGAAGCGCGGGCCTTAGACCAACAAGACCTGCAAGCGTTTGAAGAATTGAATAAGAATCTGAGGCCAGGTCCACTCGCTGATGCGGTGGCCCGGCTACTCGCCCATCACCAACCCGATCAACAAGCGATCAAGCCAGCTTCCATTCCTGCCGAAACGCCGCAGGCGCCTCTGACACGGAAGAGTAAGTAACCAACTCCCAGGCATCTTGCTGGGCCAGCAGTGCACGCACAAGTTGGTTGTTAATTGCATGGCCCGATTTGCATGCGACATATCGAGCAACAAGAGGTTTGCCGATCAAATACAGATCGCCAACCGCATCCAAAATTTTGTGCTTAACGAACTCATCGTCGTAACGAAGGCCATCCGCATTTAGCACGCGGTACTCGTCCATCACGATGGCATTATCGAGGCTGCCGCCACGGGCCAAGCCTGCGGACCGTAACGCTTCAACCTCATTCACAAAGCCAAAGGTGCGCGCACGGGCAATTTCTTTGACATACGAGTGCGTCGCGAAATCAATCTCAGCAAAACTGGCAGTCGAATCAATGGCTGGGTGATGAAAATCAATTGAAAAAGCGAGCGAAAAACCTTCATGGGGTTCTAGGCGAGCCCACTTGGCCTGATCGCCCTCACCTTCACGGATTTCAATTGGCTTCAGGACACGCAGAAACTGCTTTGGTGCAGCCTGCTCTTCAATGCCTGCAGAGCGCAATAAGTACACAAAGGTTGCTGCACTGCCGTCCATGATGGGCACTTCTTCGGCGGTCAGGTCAACATGCAGGTTATCAATGCCCAAACCAGCCAACGCGGACATCAGATGCTCGACCGTTGAAACACGAGCAGCACCTTGGCCAAGGACTGAAGCCATGCGAGTGTCCTTGACCATACCCGCCTGTGCTGGCAAGTCAACGACCTCAGGCAAGTCGATTCGGTGAAACACAATACCCGTGTCAGGAGCTGCGGGTCGCAGGGTCAATTCGACCCGTCGACCAGAATGCAGGCCGACTCCGGTGGTTTTTACGAGCTGTTTGATCGTGCGCTGGCGAAACATATAGGCAGGCTAATCTCTTGAAAACTTAGCGAATTGTACTTTTATTTTGCAAACACTGCACTGCACAATAGGCAAAAATAACCCAAAATTGCAAGCGAAACCACGCACGGGTCTGGGGAGAACCCGTGCGTGACGCCAGCACCCAGACTGGGCACTAGCTAAGGGAGCAATCGACGCGGCTTAGTCGGCTTGGCGGCGCAGGAAAGCTGGGATGTCGTAATGCTCCATTCCGGCTGTTTCCAAGGCACGAACCTGAGCCGAAGCTTGGCTACGCGGATTACGTAATACTGACGGAACAGCGAAGTCCTGCTGCTGACCACCAACCGGCATATTGTCGGTACCAGTACGTTGGATTTCAAAGGTGTCCACATCCGATACGATGTGCGGACGACTTTGTCCACGACCCAAACCAGTTGCGACGACCGTCACACGCAAGTTGTCTCCCATTGAATCGTCATAGGCCGTACCAAAAATGACTGTCGCCTCTGGTGAAGCAAAGCCACTGATGTGGTCCATGATCGCGCGGGTTTCTTTCATCTTGAGCGAAGAGCTTGCAGTAATGTTCACCAACACACCACGTGCGCCGTTCAAGTCGACACCTTCGAGTAACGGACACGCGACGGCTTGCTCTGCAGCAAGTTTTGCGCGGTCTGGTCCAGAGGCAACGGCAGTACCCAACATCGCCTGGCCCTGCTCGCCCATAATCGTCTTCACGTCTTCAAAGTCGACGTTCACGTTACCTTCAACGTTGATGATCTCAGCGATGCCAGCGCAAGCATTGTGCAATACATCGTCAGCTGCCTTGAAACAATCTGACTGCGTTGCATCCTCGTCCATCAAGTCATAGAGGTTCTCATTGAGGACCACGATCAACGAGTGAACATATTTGGACAACTCAGAAATGCCCTCTTCGGACATCTTCATCCGCTTATGGCCTTCAAAAGAAAAAGGCTTGGTAACCACACCAACAGTCAGAATGCCCAGTTCTTTAGCAACCTCAGCAACTACGGGGCCCGCACCGGTTCCTGTACCACCACCCATCCCGGCCGTAATAAAGACCATATTGGCGCCGCTTAACGCTGAGCGAATTTCTTCGCGAGCGAGTTCGGCTGCAGCACGACCTTGGTCCGGCTTGGCACCTGCACCCAACCCACTGCGACCTAAACGAATTTGCACAGGCGCATTTGTTGCAGCCAACGCTTGCGCGTCAGTGTTGCAGCAAATGAAATCTACGCCCTGTACACCGGACTTAATCATATGGGCCACGGCGTTGCCGCCTGCACCACCGACACCGACCACCTTGATGACCGTGCCTTTATTTGCGTTATCTAACATTTCAAACATCATGATTGACTCCCTCAAGTCTAAATAAGTAAACGTTTCTAAGTCCCCAAC
>CAIYWO010000253.1 GCA_903929925.1 uncultured beta proteobacterium
GCAAAAAACGCAAGGTGCTGAGGCGTTCAGAGGCTTTAGCGCGCATGGCATCTTTTACAGCATTCGCGAGGCGCAATTTTAGATCTGACATGATGTGCATTCCGAAAAAAGTGACTGGAGACGGCTCAATTATAGAGTGTGTGTGATTTTGAGCGTACGCAATAATCCTGTATGGTCTTCAAGGCGGCCCGCCAATAGATGCTTGACACCTTGTACCTGTTGCCAAACGCCCACTACACCGAGAAGTGGCGCATGTAAAAGAGTTTGGCGCTCCCGTTCTAGCAAAGATGCACGCACAATCACGTTGATGCAGCCTGTTTCATCTTCGAGTGTGACAAATAAAATACCGTTAGCCGTAGGAGGGCGCTGTCTAAGCGTCACGAGCCCACAGGCACGCGCGAGTCGACCATGGTCGAGGTCGTTTAGTACCTGGGCCGAGCAAAAACGCAAGGTATTTAATTGCCCGCGCAGTAAAGCAAGGGGATGACGTCCGAGCGTGTAGCCGAGCTGACGGTAATCCGTGAGCATGTTTTCGGCTTCGCTAGGCGGTGGCAGATCGACTGTGATGTCGTCCTGAATAGGGGCATCGCGCAACAAACCTTTGGTTGCGATATGGCCGGTCACTTCCCATGCGGCATGCCGACGATGCGTAGACCAGCGATCGAACGTCCCAACTTGCGCTAATTTTTGCAGCGTACTGTGGTTGAGTCTCGTGCGCTGTGCGAAATCCTGGAGATCTAAAAAAGGCGCCTCGCTACGGACTTGTTCAATGAGACGCGCTGAGACCTGCTCCAATCCACTTATCTGGTTAAAACCCAACTGTACGACAGGGCGAGTACCTGGCAATGACCGTGTGAGTGTGCAGTCCCACATACTCATTTCAGCGTCGACTGGCTGGACCTGCACGCCGTGGCGACGCGCATCTTGTATCAATTGTGATGGGGCATAAAAGCCCATTGGCTGTGCATTGAGTAGCGCCACCAGAAAAGCCTCAGGCTCATGGCATTTGAGCCAAGCACTCACATAGGCCAGGAGGGCAAAACTGGCTGCATGACTTTCAGGGAATCCGTATTCTCCGAAGCCCTCAATTTGTTTAAAAATTGCATCGGCGAATTCTGGTGTGTAACCATTAGCGAGTAGTCCGTTGACTAGGCGGGTTCGAAATTGATCTACACCGCCTTTACGTCGCCAGGCAGCCATGGATCTACGTAATGCGTCAGCTTGACCCGCGTTGAAACCGGCCGCGACCATGGCGATTTTCATGACTTGTTCTTGAAAAATCGGTATGCCTAAGGTGCGTTGCAGGACTTCACGTACGGCAGGACTTGGGTAGTCGACAGCTTCCAGGCCTTGGCGTCGCCTAAGGTAAGGGTGCACCATGCCGCCTTGAATCGGACCAGGTCGCACGATGGCAACTTCGATCACGAGATCGTAAAAGCAACGCGGCTTGAGTCGCGGCAACATGCTCATTTGTGCACGCGATTCGATCTGGAAAACGCCAACGGTATCTGCCTGACAAATCATGTCGTAGGTCGCCAGGTCACCCTGCGGGACATCATGTAGCTCGAAACGCTCTAAACCGCGTCGCCGGGCGGCTAAATGCAAGGCCTGACGGATAACGGTCAGCATTCCTAGCGCTAGTACATCTACTTTGAGCAAGCCCACGGCATCCAAGTCATCTTTATCCCACTGCACGACGCTACGGTGTGGCATCGAGGCGTTTTCTATGGGTACCATGCGCGAGAGCAAACCGCGAGCAAGCACGAAACCACCTGGATGCTGGGATAAATGACGCGGGAAACCCATGAGCGCCTGAGCGAGCTGCGCCCATTGTTGGGTAACAACTTCTTCGGTATCCATTCCCGCCTCAGCAAGACGATTCAATAAGTCTTGCTTGCCATCCCACCAGCGATAGGATTTGGCCACACGATCGATGCGTGTTGGCTCAATACCCAATGCACGTCCACTATCGCGTAACGCACTACGTGGTCGGTAAGACGTGACGACCGCTGTCAAGGCCGCACGTGTACGACCGTATTTTTGATACAAGTATTGAATGACTTCTTCGCGACGGTGATGTTCAAAGTCAACATCGATATCGGGCGGTTCATTGCGCTCACGACTAATGAATCGCTCGAACAGCGCATTACCGTTTGCAGGATCGACAGAGGTGATGCCCAAGCAATAGCAAACAGCGGAGTTTGCGGCCGAACCTCGCCCCTGACAAAGGATGCCACGACTGACGGCAAATTTGACTAGGTCATAAACCGTTAGAAAGTAAGCCTCATATTGCAATTCCGCGATAAGCGTAAGTTCTGCCTCGAGCTGCGTTTGTACTTGAATGGGTATGCCTTTCGGATACCGTTGTTGTGCTCCCAGCAGTGTTTGTTCGCGCAGGTACTGCTTGGCGGTGTAGCCATTCGGGACAACTTCTTCGGGGTATTCGTAGCGCAAACTGTCCAGGGTAAAAGTACAGAGTTGTGCAATGCGGATGGTTTCTTGCAGCAGCTCCGCTCGATACAGGGTGGCTAGACGCATACGACTGCGTAAATGTTGCTCTGCGTTCGCGGCGAGTACATAGCCACAATCGCTGACCGTTTTGCGTAAACGGATCGCTGCGAGCGTGTCGTGCAGAGGCTTGCGCGAACGCTTGTGCATTTCAACTTGTCCGAGCGCGACGCAAGGTAAGGCGTGGTGCTTTGCGGCGTATTCGATTTGCTGATTCATTGAGCGTTCGTGACTCCGATGCAAGTAACTGACACCCACCCAAGCGCGTTCGGGGCAGGCTGTCTTGAGCCATTGCAAGCGTTGGTCCAGTTCTTGGGGTGTTGTGAAGTGATCCGGCAGGAGAATACCCAGACAATACTGGGTGAGTACCTCGTCGGGGTGCAAGAGGTACTCACCTTTTGGGGCTTGCATGCGGCCACGCGTAATAGTTTCACATAAGTTGCCATAGCCCTCGCGATTTTGTGCCAGCAAAATTATTCGAAATGATCCGTACGCCTTGGGCGTTATACGTAACTCCGAACCCACCAAAAGTTTTAGACCTGTTTTTTTAGCCTCAACATGCGCGCGCACAATACCCGCAAGTGAGCATTCGTCCGTCAGCGCAAGTGCGTGATAGCCTAGCGCAGCGGCTTGCGTAACGAGGCTTTCCGGTGCCGAGGCGCCGCGCAAAAAGGAGAAGTGACTTGAGGCGCTGAGTTCTGCGTACTCTGGCAGCCCTGAGAGTTGTTCTGTATGCATGGAGCTAGCTGAAGATTCCATGCAAATACCAATGAGCGGGATCAACATCACGCTCACGGTAAATCCAATAGCGCGCGCCAGTTTTGTCGCGCGCCTCAAAATAATCTCTTGCAATACTTGCGCCATCCCACCAGCCACACTCTAGGCGTTCAGGGCCACGTAAGAGCTCAAGTGTTGTGTGATAAAACGGCCGATCCCGCTCTACGCGTAGTGCGATTGGAACGGGCAACAACCAGAAAGGTCGCTCGAGCAACTGGGAATTTTCTTCTTGTACAGATTTTGCGTGATTAGCAGGTGTACATATCCAGTTGTTTGCGATCTCAGGCCTGTGATCAGCGACCGGTGCGGGGTGTAATAAAGACTGGGGCCCTAGTCTTGAGGCAAGTAGGTCGAAAAGTTTGCGGCGCTCAGCAGGGGTGCGAAGCGTTTCCGGAAACAGCCCTCCTGCCGTCTGTTGTAGCGCGCTGATCTCAAGACTCTCTAGCGTTAACGCTACAACGGAATCTTTCAAAGGCAAGCGTTCAAGATGCTCATGTACTAACAGAGTCAGGCTGCCGAGGGTATGCACAGGTTCGGCGAAAGCTAACTCGTGTTGTGTGTGTACGGCACTCTCCTTGTAGCGCTCGTGGTGCAAGGTAAGTCGTAAGCGGGTGAGGGCGCTACGCTTGGCAACAAGCCATGCGCACAGCTGCGACAGCATGTGCTCAAGGACATGCATGATGGCCGCGGTGTGCTCCATGCGTTCAGTCAAATCCAGACGCTGTACGAACTTAGGTGGCGGCACATAGGCGTTCAGGGTTGTGTGCACTTGACTGTAAGCGGCATCGAGTTCTTTTAGAAGCGCCGATCCGATTCGTCGTGATAGCCCTGCGCGCGGCAAGGTGCGTAAATCCTTAAATGTTTTGCAACCAATCGCATCGAGCCAGTCGCGATGCACCTGCGCGCCAGGTAGCGCGAGGCATGGTAATGGGTCGAGTGCCCGCTTCAATGAGGCCGATGAGCACGCGTAGCGGTGGAGTGCCTCGCTAGTATTCGTAAGCAGCCACGCGCCTGTCGGGGTGGGCGCCACACTTGTGGTGAGTTGACGATGCAGCGTGTTCGCGCGCATTCGTACGCCGTAGAGAATTTTTCGCAGACCACCAAATAGGCGCAGACTTGCTTCTACTTCGAGCAATATGGTGTGTTTTTCCGCCTGAAAAACCCCGGGTGTATAGGCGAGTGCGTACTGCGCACAATGATCGAAAATCGATTGTTGCACTTGTACGGAACGTTCAGTTGTTAACGGCTCAGACTCAGGGTGCCAAGGCGGTTGCCAGCGTTCGAGTGCGTGTAGGCGTAGGCCGATCCATATCGCCATATTGAGTGCTCATGAAGTCGTTATGCGTGTCGCGCGGGAGACAAAGTAATTTGCTGTGCAATGCACCTCGTCGTTTGATGACAGAAATATGCAAATTCCCTGCGTGATCGGGTTCTAGGGTGAGCCGTAGACTCGCGGGTGAGGCGGTTGCCTTGACTGCGAGTGGTCGGTACATCACGAAAAGGGTTTGGCTTGTTTGTGCAGCAAGCTGTAGTCGTTTGAGCGCAAGTTGTGGAATGGCATCTGTCCAGCAGAACAGCGCCGCACAACTCCCATTCTTTAGCGTTTGCTCTGCTGCCCACCACTGGTCACGGCGCTGGGCAGTTCGAACATAAAAAATGGCACGAGGCGTCTTTAACCAATTTTTCCAACAAACAATATTGGGGATGTACGGTGGATTAATGAGCGCGATCGCCTGCAGCGGGTCGAGCGAGGCGAGCGCAGGGCGCAATAGGCGTAGTTCGCCAATCCCCGCACGCGCGATCAGGAGTTCAATTAATACGCCCGTTGGCCAGCCCCGACCAGGTAGTTCGGCATCAAGGCTGTCGTGCCCTGTGCCAATGGTGGGACGTGTGTAGGTACTGAGCTCAGAGCCTCGCCAAAGGTCTGGGTGAATGTGCTGTGGCTGAGCGATAGCACGGGTGTTTTGCGTTGAAATCGAGGAGAAAAGCATGCTGAAGGTTGAAAGAGTTGAAGAATAATACTGTACAAATATACAGTATTATTTTCTTTTTCAAACCATCTTCAGATAAGAATTTTTTGTTGTTGCGTGTCGATTTCCCAGCGAACCATTCCTTCTGTTTGACCGACTGGGTTGTAGCGCCTTTCAAGAAAAATTGCTTTTCCATCAATGTGTTGCAGAATAATCGTGGTGCAGCGTGTACCGTATCGAGGATCCGTAATGAAGGGGCTGCCTAAAATTTTTTCGCGCGCAAGCCCAACACCTGTGTCAGGCAGTTCATGTTCGGCAGCCGCCGTCGTGTCTTGCAGAATACTAAATAATACTTCTGCCGAGGGGGACGTTACCTCATGCAGGTGGTTTTCAAGCGCGTTACGTGTGCGCAGCACTTTCGGCCAAGGTGCGTCCAGTACAGCGTTAGAGATCCCAAAGACTCCGGTTGTTAATTGCTGTGGTGGTGTAGCACTGCGGTTTGAGCAATACCAAAGTTCGCGATGATCCCCCACAAGCAGGTTGAAGCCGTTGTAAAGAGAGGAGTCTTGATGCACGCTCTGCGCGTACGCCTGGGCGGTGTGGTCTCCCCGCAAATAGTTTTCTGTGAGTAGTCCTCGCGAAGGCGCATCGAGCTTGCGCGGGGTCGGCTCACGGTAGTTCGTCAGCAAGGCGATCCGTCCTGAAAGCGTCATGCCGAGCCATGTACCGCCGGCCTCCAGATCGCGTCCCCCCAGAATATGCGCAGCGTCTTGCCAAGGTGCTGCGCTGAGGCTAGGGCGCGTGTGCAACTCATCGCGATTCGCCGCAATGATCAGTGGCCAGTCAGGCAGGCGGTTCAGAGAGAAAATTGCCAAGCACATTAAATGACCTGCTGCTTTTTCTTGGGGATGTTGACAAGAATCATTCCGCTCAACACCATCAGCGCGCCCCAGACGAATTCTGGATGAAGCGGATCATCCAGGATCCATACCCCAAAGGTGACTCCCAGCAGCGGCGTCAGAAACGTAAAAATAGAAACACGTGATGCCAGGTAATGGCGTAACAACCAAAACCAAAGCAGTAAGCTTAAAAAGGCAATCACAACGCCCTGTATCAACACGCTGGTGATGACGAACGGTGTCCAGTTCACACTGGCATTCCCCGTTGCAAAGCAGATCAACAATATTCCGATCGACGCACAGAAGAGCTGGTAGAACGTTGTTTGCGCCGGCGGCAACTTGGCCAGTTCGCTGCAGCGGATAATGACTGTTGTCATTGCCCATAGGAAACCAGCGCCTAAGCCTAAAAGATCACCCCATATTGTCGTGAGGTTGAAGTGTGGCTGATCTGCACCGCCAAGAAACGCGACTGCGATTCCGGTAAAGCAAATCAACACGCCGAACCATTGCAACCAACTTAAGCGCTCCTCGGGCACCCAATAGTGCAGGCCTAGCGCAGTAAAAATGGGAGTTGTGTATAAAAACACCACCATGTGAGAGGCCGTCGTGCGTGCGAGCCCCTCGCCAATCATCCACCACTCGGCAGCAAATAATAGCCCCACCAGGCAACCAACCACCCAAGGGCCGCGCCATAGCGCGAGTGATATTTTCTTGTGCCACATAAATAGCGCGAGCAGTACACAGCCAATAAAGCCGCGCAACGCAATGTGCATGGCTGGCGTAAGGTCTTCTGCGGCGAGTTTCAGAAAGATTTGTTGTCCGCCCCAAAGTGTGCACAGAAAAACAATACAGGCGAAGGCCGTGCCGTCTAACGGTTTGCGGGAGTTGGACATACGTTTCCTTGATGACAACTGATTTTACACATCGCTTTTAAAGACGCTTCCAGACGCGGTGCGCGTGACCCGACTGTTAAACTGCAGCTTACGTAGAACAATCTGGATGGCAATAGTTATGGTTCCGGTGCACCCACCCGAAGGCGCTACGCTAGCCGCGTGGCTTGGTTATCTCGAGGCGCTTCACCCGAGCGCCATTGATATGGGGCTGGAACGTGTACAGCAAGTTGCCGATCGGCTAGATTTGAAGACCGATGCAGTCAAGATCGTAGTGGGTGGCACAAACGGTAAAGGGTCAACCTGTGCGATGCTTGAGTCAATCCTGCTGGCGGCGGGTTATCGCGTTGGGTTGTATACCTCCCCGCACCTGATCTCTTTTAACGAGCGGGCGCGCGTGAACGGTGTCATTGTTGATGACGCTACGCTTGTCAGCCGATTTGAGCAGATCGAAGCAGCACGCCAAGGCGTGTCCTTGACCTATTTTGAGTTCACGACGCTCGCAGTGATGGCACTGTTTGCGTCCCAGGCGCTTGATGTCTGGGTGCTGGAAGTCGGTCTCGGTGGTCGTCTGGATGCGGTCAATATTGTGGATGCAGACTGTTCTATCGTCACCAGTGTCGATATCGATCACACGGATTGGTTGGGCGACACACGTGAAAAAATCGGTTTCGAAAAGGCCCATATTTATCGTGGGGGTCGTCCAGCAATATGCAGTGATCCAGCACCTCCCCAGTCGTTGCTGGACTACGC
>CAIYWO010000254.1 GCA_903929925.1 uncultured beta proteobacterium
GCCCCAGTTTTCGCAGTTTTTCTCGCAAGACCACTACCTGTATTTCGGCTTCGATCTGGGCGTAACCGGCCTGGATTGGTACAACCAGATTCATGGCGGCGTGGGCCGCAAAATCGCCCTTTCTCCCAGCTGGAATCTTTACGCGCAAGTGGGACTGGGTTCGGGCGGCTGGGTCACCGACACCATCGACACCGGCGCGGGCCTGCTGGTCTACCCCAAGCTCAAGGCAGAGTACCTCTGGGACAAAGACACGGGCGTATCGCTCTCGGCAGGCTATCTTGCAGCGCCCAAAGGCAGTTCGCGCAACGTCGTCGTCGGCCTGGCGCTCAACTCCCGGCTCTCAGGCGGCGCGGTCAGTCCGGGCGGCGCCGACGCCGATCTGCGGCTACACGGCCTGCGAATACACCTCTACAACAACGAGCTGCGCGGCTTGAACCACAACGGCCAGAACCGCCACAAGCTCGCGATGTCGGTACTGCAGGTCGACAGCGTGATCAACAAGAGCCTCTACATCCCTGTGCAGATTGGCGGGGCGACCAGTGACTTCAATGGCTATGCCGGCTATGCCGAAATGTTTGCTGGCCTGGGCTGGCACAGCGCCAGCAGCAAGAAGCTGCAGACCTTCGCGCAGCTGATGATCGGCCTCAATGATCTGGGCGTAAACAAGCAGGAGGACCCGGGGCCCTTGCTCAACGCATCGATCGGCATGAATTACGCATTGAACGACCGGCTGGCGATCTACGGCCAAATCGGCAAGACGGCGTCAATCAACCCGTACCTGCGGTCCCACCACAAGAACAACTTCGATTCCACCTCGCTGGGACTGGGCCTGAGCTACCGCTTTGCCTTGCCCAGCCGCACGGCGCGCCGCGAGCAGTCTTAACGCGGAAGCAGGCTACGCAGCCAAAGCGCAAGCTGTTGACCTGCCCCCACCAGCCGTACCAGCATAAAGTTAGTGAAGTCCGTCAACCAGGAGAACGCCATGACATCGCTCAAGTCGCTGATGAACATGCCCAACTGCGTGTTTGTACTAACAACCAATAATTTCAGGAACATAGAACAAGGCGTCCGCGACCGATGCCACTGCATCCCTTTCAATGCAGCCAGTCCAGAAAAGTGGCTACCTATTTGCCGCCAGTTATTAAGCGATGCGGGAATTGCCGGAATCAGTGATCAAGCATTGATGGATGTAATTGCCACTGGAAACGGTAGTGCTCGAAACATTCTGGACGCCGTCATTTCAGTGATCTTGAATGTACAGCGGCAGCGTACTAAGCAAACAGCTGTCGTTTGACTCGACACTTTCATATTGCCCGCAACCTGTGCCAATGACCCGCCAATCTGGCGGGTCTCAGGTCGCCCAAATACCCCAGCCGACCAAATACTTACCTGTGCTTTGTCAATATTTGAAAGGAAAAGCACATGGCAATCTTCTCAACGCTCAAGCTGGTAGCAGCTAAAAAGCCCAACTTTGTCTCCCCTGTTCAAGCACGGCGCAACAAGCTGTCAACACGCTTGTGGGAGCAGATTGAGTTGGCAAGAGCGCAGCGCACTGGCACCCTCTTTGCTCCCACACGCACCAGAACCATCCGCGACGATGATGGCAACACACGCACCGTTGAGCGCAGCCGCCGTGTCAAGCAATGGTGGTTCGTTTCGCAGCGTGATTAAAGCGCTCTGCAGTTGGCTAACCGCACCTCACGCCAGAATGCCTCCGCCGCCACCATTGCCGCAGCAACTATTCGGCAGGCTGCGACTCTTAGGTGAGGCGTGGCGCCAAGTAAAAATGCCCGCTTTGTGCGGGCTTTTTCCCGAAATCCCAATAATCCGACAGCTAGGAATAGACTACAGGCAGCTTTCTCGATGAAGGCAAGTGTAAGTCATCATCAGAAATATCGCTGATCAATCCCCGACAGGTACTCACGC
>CAIYWO010000255.1 GCA_903929925.1 uncultured beta proteobacterium
CAACGTAGGCGCAAGGCCAACAGATTTACAGTCTGCCCCCTTTAACCACTCGGGCACCTCTCCACAAGAGAACCGACGATTATGATGGAACTTTTCCGAATTGTCAAGAAAGTCGGGAGGTTGTAGCAACTATCGAAGGCAATTAGTCATGCAAATCGGCCTAAACTCAACGAAAACAAAGAATCTTTGAGTTTGGGCGGTTTTTCTTAGTGGGGTAGTTTAAACGCGCTACGCTCCTGCTCATCAATCTGGGCCAGCAAGTTCATTTCCCAGGCCAGGTATTGACGTGCAGCCGCTTTGTTCCCGTCATGGCGATCGTGCACGAAGAACAGGTAATCAATGCTTTGGCCATCCGAAGGCTCGGCTGGGGTAGCAACCCATTCCAACCCTGCCGATGCACATTGTTCCTTGGTCGCTAGGCATGCCTGTACTTTCGTGGCGCCAAGCTCACTTAAGTCCAAGGCGGCAAGATCTGCAACAACCGCGTCATCCGCAAACAGGACCACGGACTTACCTTTGAGTGCGGCAAGCATTGTGAGCGTCGGTCTGATTGCCCACTGCGCACCACGCACATGACCTTCACGATACTTTGTACTAACGCGCAAATCTAACAAGACTGCGCCCTCGTCGAGCGAAGCCTTGAGTTCAGTCGCTGAAAGTTTTTCCAATACGGGGGTCGGGCTATGAGTTGCTTTCACAGCAGGACTCCACTTGTGCTGTAAGGCGTCTTCGCAAACGGCAACGTCCCAACCCAACATTGCCAACCAAGATGCCATTGCTGGGGCGCGCGCGCCATCGTTATCAAACAACACTAACCGCGCACCACGTACTCCAACATATTGATCCGTCGCTTGCACAAGCTGTCCACCGGGCGTGTGCTGCGCGCCGGGAACACTTCCTTGCGCAAACTCTTCTGGCGTGCGCACATCGCATAAAAAGGTCGTACGGCCCGTTTCTGCGAGCCAGCGTTGAACTTGATCGCCGCGCACAAATGGAACGTGATGTTTTTCTGCCAGCGCCCGCGCTCTAGTTTGACGTTGCTTTGCTGCAGCTGGGTCAACCGCAAGAGGGTGCCTTCTTGCTGCACCGTGATCAAGTGCGAAATCGGCCAGGTACCAACCTTGGGTTCCATTTTCAAGCGCAAGTACTTTGTTTTTTACGCCGAGATTGATAAGCGTTTGGGCTCCGATAATGCTACGCGTGCGTCCAGCGCAGTTGATCACGATCGTCGTGTCAGGGCTCGTTACGATATCGTCTATACGCAACGGTAACTCGCCATTCGGACAACACATCGCTGTAGGAATACTCATCTTGCGATATTCCGTATAGGGGCGTCCATCGAGAATAACCATGTCGTCCTTATTCTTGATCTTCTCATTCAATTCTTGTGCGGTAATGCGTGGTGTATCAAACGCATGTTCTGCTAACTCACCAAACGCCTTGCTCGGTAAATTGACGCCGGCAAAAACTTCTAGCCCTGCGGCCTTCCATGCCGCCATTCCACCATCCAAGTAATGGAGGTTAGTGTAGCCATGGTCGGCTAAACGCTTGCATGCTTTTCGCGAGAGATCGCCTGCATCATCGCCAACTAACACCATACGTACATCTTTGCGCCCGACCAGACGATCGACCTCTGCTTCAAGTTTGCTGTATGGCGTTGAAACAACATAGAACAAGTGTTCTTCGCCATATTGACCATGCTCACGAACATCAAGTAAAGCAATTTCCTGGCCGTCATGGACCCAGGCCTTCAGTGTTTTTGGTGATACCGCAACCGCTTGTTGAGTTGTCATGTTGTATGTCTCCGCTTAGCTTTCAAGATCTTCTTTGAGATGCATTTTTTCTATGATGGAAGAGCAGTGGTCCCATCCATGGAAATCAATAATCAATTGACCACGCTCCTTACCCGTAACTTTTAATGTCACCTTTGTACCCAACTGATCAGACAGCGCTTCTTCAAGCCTTGCAACATCACGAGATACCGGCTTGGCACGTGATGATTTGGTTGACACACCCTTATCCGCGCGCGTCACGAGTTGCTCGGCATCGCGCACCGATAAGCGCTTTGCAATGATTTGATTGGCAAGTTGGATTTGCGTTGCGGCATCGACAGCCAACAGCGCACGCGCATGGCCCATGTCAATATCACCAGCGAGCAACATTGTTTGGACTGCATTTGCCAGGTTCAGCAGGCGCAACAAATTGCTGGTTGCTGAGCGCGAACGACCGATTGCTTGCGCAGCTTGCTCATGGGTCAGGCCAAACTCGTCAAGCAAGCGCTTTACTCCTTGCGCCTCTTCAAGAGGATTAAGGTCTTCGCGTTGAATGTTCTCAATTAGCGCCATTGCCGCGGCGTGTTCATCAGCAACATCTTTGACTAGCACTGGGACTTCCGTAAGCCCAGCGAGTTGAGCCGCACGAAAACGACGTTCACCCGCAATAATTTCGTAACGTCCTTTGCCTGCATCGATTGGTCTAACCAAGATCGGTTGCATGATGCCCTGTGCACGGATTGACTCCGCTAGTTCGGCGAGCGCTCCCTCGTCCATACGCGTACGTGGTTGATATTTACCAGCCTGTAGTTTGTTTACGGCCAAGGTGCTTGGTTGCCCTTGTGGCGTGTCAGCTTGACCGAGTTGTCCAATGCCAGGGGCATCTGCCCCAAGTAGCGCTTCTAAACCGCGCCCAAGG
>CAIYWO010000256.1 GCA_903929925.1 uncultured beta proteobacterium
GAGTAATGCGTATTTCAAACCCTCGAGACTAAAAATAGAAAGCTGAAGGCCGAAAATATCTTCGGTAGGACCTCGTCCCGTTGAGGGTAGCCAACCGAGGGTGACCGCAAACAACAAGATCAGCAATAAACCCACCCAAAAAGTGGGTAACGAGAAACAAACAATGGACCCCGTCATGATGCTGCGGGATATGAAAGAGTTCGGCCTAAGGCCCGCATAGAGTCCAAGAGGAATGCCCAGCACGATCGAGATCAGCATTGCCAATACGGCAAGCTCCATTGTGGCTGGCATGCGTTCGAAAATAACATCAAGTGCAGGACGCGCATAGACAAAAGACTTGCCAAGGTTGCCCGTTACCGCCCCTTTGAGAAAAGTCAGGTATTGCTCAACCAGAGGTTTGTCTAGTCCTAGGGCGACACGCGCACGGTCTCTTTCAATCTGATCTGCTTCGGGATGGACGAGTATCTCGATGGGGTCACCAACGAGATACAAGCCCCCAAACACCAAAACTGACGTGACAAATAGAACGAATACGGCTTGAGCCAAACGACGAATTACGAAAGCTGTCACGGATCAATGCCTTTTCTGGATAGTAGGTAGAAGCTCAAACGGCTTGTTGATTATTTGCCGGCGAGCTTAGCATCTTGGGCCAAAGTGTATTGATCTGCACGTCCTGTGTAGCTGATTCCTTTGCGTGTTGCCCAAGTGCTGACCTCATAATGCAATGGAATCAGTCCCATGAGCTCAATGGCTTTTTCACTGGCCAGTGCAAGTGCAGCGTCGCGTTGCTTGTCATCAATAATCACAACGGCTTTCGCGATGAGTGCGTCAAGTTCTGGGCTAGAAAAACGGCCTCGGTTGGCTGCACCCAAACCAGCTTTTGCGTCATAGGTAGCCAAAAGTGATCGTAAGGGTGATGAGGTGTCACCTGACGAGGCTCCCCAGCCCGCTAGGATGAACGAGAACTCTTGCTTACTTGCACGCGTGAAAAATATATTGGAAGGCATTGTGTCAACTTTCGTTGGAATGCCATTACGCGACAGGAACTGGGCAACAGCTTGTGCAGCCGCACCGTCATTAATGTAGCGATTGTTTGGTGAGTGCAAGGTTAGACCGAATCCGTTCGGATAGCCGGCTTCTGCCATGAGCTTCTTTGCCCCTGCAGGGTCGTAAGCGTCTGGTTTGAGCTTTTTACTCGTTCCAAAAAACGACTCGTCGAGTAACTGGCCCGCAGCGATCGCTTGACCTTCCATGACTCGCGACACAATTGCATTGCGATCAATCATCTTGCTTAAGGCACGGCGTACGCGCGCATCACGCAAGGGGTTGGCTTCAAGTGGCTTGCCATCTGCCGTGGTCACAAAAGGAGAGTTCTTCTCCCGATTGCTGTCTAGATGCAGATAGATCATGCGGTTCGATACGGCGTTTGAAACAGTGACTCGAGCATCTTTGTTGAGTTTTGCTGCGTCAGCGGTAGGAACACCTTCAATCATGTGCACATCGCCTGACAGCAGCGCGGCAACACGTGCAGGCGCACTGGTAATGATGCGGAAAGTGACCTTGTCCCAGCTCTGTTGAGCGTCGTAATAATCTTTGTTGCGTACCAGAATGATTCGATCACCGGACACATACTCTTGAAAGCGGAAAGGACCGGTTCCAATCATTGCTTTGCCGGAGTTAAAGTCCTCTGTTTTTGCAGTCTCGGCCACTGACTTCGGGACGATCGCGACCGAAACCATGTCCGTGGGCAGTAACGGGTAGGTCGTGGCTGTTGTGAAACGAATGGTGTGCGGGTCTACGATCTTGACCTCTTTGATCGCTCGAACGAACACCGCAAAAGAGGCGGGGCTGTTAGGGACATTAGGGATGCGCTTGATCGTGGCGGCGACATCTTCTGCGGTGAAGGGCTCGCCGTTATGCCACTTAACGTTTTTGCGCAGTTTAAATTCCCATTCGGTATCCGATAAGGCTTTCCATGACTCTGCAAGGCCTGGGTAGGTTTTGAGGCTTGCGTCGGCTTTCACGAGCGTTTCAAACACGTGCGCGGCCATCGCGTTATTTGGCGTCAGATTATGAAAGTGGGGATCAACCGTCGTGACCGGAGTCGACAAGGCGATGGTCAGGTCCTTGTTCTGAGCCAACGTGGTTGTGCTCCAACAGGCAAGTGTGAGCGATCCTGTCAGCGCTAAACTGAGCAGGCCGCGGCGTAAGCCGTTAAACCCGTGCGTGTGTGACTTGACTGTCGTCATGGCGGTTTCCTGAATAGATTGAATAACAACGTGAACTATAGCGGGTGCTCCGCACTGTTACAAGCGCTAAGACCGACGGTTTCCCCGAGGGTAGAATCATGCAGTGATTTGTATTTAATGCTAGTCAACGTCCACAGGAACCACATGAAGCTGTCATCACCCGTCTCGCTCGGCGCACTCCCACTCAAGAACAGAGTTGTCATGGCCCCCTTAACCCGCATGCGCGCGGGTGCGGACGATGTGCCGGGGGACTTGGCCGCACAGTATTACGCACAGCGCGCGAGCGCCGGTTTGATTATTTCGGAGGCAGCGCAAATCTCTGCCCAAGGTAAGGGATACCCCGCAACGCCTGGCATTTACTCAGATGCGCAGGCGGCCGGTTGGCGCAAAGTGACAGATGCCGTGCATGCCGCTGGTGGAACAATTGTTTGCCAGCTTTGGCATGTTGGTCGGATTTCTCACTCCTCACTTCACCCTTCCGAGGGTTTACCCGTAGCGCCATCCGCGATTGCGCCCCAAGGCAAGGTGTACACCGCGACGTGGGAGCTCGCACCGTATGAGACGCCGCGCGCTTTGGCACTTGATGAAATGCCGGCCTTGCTTGCGAGCTATGTGCATGCAGCCAAGCAAGCGAAAGCCGC
>CAIYWO010000257.1 GCA_903929925.1 uncultured beta proteobacterium
GCGCTTCCTGTCACAGCCTTTCCACGTTGCTGAAGTGTTTACTGGTTCGCCAGGCAAGTATGTTCCGCTGTCTGAGACACTGCGCGGCTTTAAGATGATTGTGAGCGGCGAGTGTGATGCATTGCCCGAGCAGGCGTTTTACATGGTCGGCGGCATCGATGAAGCGTTCGAGAAAGCCAAGAAGCTCCAATAAGGATTTGTTATGGCTACGGTCCAAGTAGACGTTGTTAGCGCTGAAAGATCGCTTTATTCAGGCGTGGCAAAGTTTGTGGTGCTCCCAGGTGAGTCGGGTGAGTTGGGTATCATGCCCGGACACACCCCGCTTATCTCGAGGATTCGTCCTGGTCTGGTTCGTATCGTTTTAGAAGATGGTACGGAAGAGAGCATTTTTGTTGCTGGTGGTTTGCTTGAGGTTCAGCCTCGACATATCACCGTGTTGTCTGACACAGCAATCCGCGGCGGTGAACTCGACGCTGAGAAAGCTGAGGCAGCGCGTCAAGCAGCACAAGAGGCTCTTGCGAATGCTAAAGACAAGGCTGACATCGATGCGATGCAAGCTGAGTTGGACATGTTGGTTGCGCAAGCGGCCGCTGCACGACGTATTCGGGAAATTTCGAACAAGCACTAGTCTTATCTCTGTGTTGTTCGTGTAAAAGGCGCGCCATAAGTTGGCGCGCTTTTTATTTCTACTTGATTGAATGTCGCCCTGCGGCAATCCCGCATGCGTGTATTCCGAATGTTCGGAATGCAGTGAACGCTCTAGCCTTACGCTTTTGCTCGGAGCGTAGAGAGATGCGGCAACAAATAGATTGTGCGGTGCTGGTGCTGGAGGCGCATGCGACTTGGATGCCGCAGACGCTTGAGGTTGCTCAGGCGGGACTGGCAAGGGTTAGGCTGCACCACCTCGACTGGGAAGCGGGTCAGGATCTTGAGACAGCCGCAGATCAGTTGATTCACCTGCCTGTGCACGCGATTGCACAGGCGAGCGTCAGCTTAAGAAGGTTTGATGTATGCCTGTTGCCGGTGTCGATTGATAGTCTGGGGTGGACCCGTCAGGCATTAGCTGCCATTCCTCGCGGTCCGTTTTTACCGATCGTTGGAATTTTTCGTGATCTTAAGTCGGCAGCGATGCAAGACTTACTTGAATTAGGTCTTGCAGATTTTGTCAGATTGCCACTGTGCCCAGACGAGTTTCGAGCGCGCTTGTTAGCAACAGTAGCGCGCGTACCTCGCATGGGCTCTTTGCGCGAGTCTGATCACCCTGGTCAAGCCGCTTGGTTGCAAGCCGTCGGGATATTGCCAGTAGCCACTCCTAGTGAAGAGGTAAGACCAAGCACGCCCGAACCGCCACAATTATTTCGCCGACGCAGTGTGGGTGGTCGTCCCGTGCGCAATGCTACGCATAGTCGCGCGACGCAGTTTGGGCAGAGTATCGATACATCGCCGTTACTAACCGAAAAAGATTCCTTTCGCGAGGCGAAAGCTCGATTGATTGAACGGTTTGAAAAAGAGTACATTGAGCAGGCACTTGAGCGCGCGCAGGGCAATATCGCCATGGCTGCCCGCGCTTCAAATAAACATCGTCGTGCGTTTTGGGCTTTGATGCGTAAGTACGCTATTGATGCCGAGCAGTACCGGGTCGAAGACCTGTAAGAGTAAAATCCCAACACATCAGAGCGTGGTTGCGAGCCGCGGCAGTCCATCACTAAAAGCCAAAGGAAACTTGTGTCCGTTGCACCTTTAACAAACGATGTGTTTTTACGTAGCCTCTTGCGTGAGCCTGTGCCTTACACCCCCACGTGGCTGATGCGCCAAGCTGGCCGCTATCTTCCCGAATACAACGCCACGCGCGCACGTGCCGGATCTTTTATGGGGCTCGCACAAAATCCAGATTATGCAGCCGAGGTCACCCTCCAGCCACTTGAGCGCTACCCCCTTGATGCTGCCATTTTGTTTTCGGATATTCTGACCGTACCTGATGCTATGGGCTTGGGGCTGTCTTTCGCGCAGGGTGAGGGACCGCGTTTTGCGCACCCGGTACGCACCGAAGAAGATGTCGCTAAGCTTGCCGTGCCTGATCTGGAAAAGTTGCGTTATGTCTTTGATGCAGTTGCGCTAATTCGCAAACAGTTGGGCGGCCGGGTACCGTTGATTGGTTTTGCTGGCAGCCCTTTTACGGTTGCGTGCTACATGGTTGAAGGTAAGGGGAGCGATGACTATCGTCTCATTAAAAGCATGTTGTACGCACGCCCTGATTTGCTGCACAGAATTTTGGATATCAATGCTCAAACAACGGCGCAGTACTTAAATGCCCAAATTGATGCGGGTGCCCAAGCCGTCATGATTTTTGATAGCTGGGGCGGCGTGTTGGCGGACGGACTCTTCCAACAGTTTTCCTTGCAATACACCCAACGCGTTGTGGGAGCCCTGAAACGTGAGCGCGAGGGGCGTCGTGTGCCAGCCATCGTCTTTACCAAAGGTGGAGGTCAGTGGCTGGAGTCGATCGCTGCTTGCGGGGCTGATGCGGTCGGTCTTGACTGGACAGTTGACCTTGCTGCAGCGCGTCGCCGTATTTCAGACTCCGTTGCGTTTCAAGGAAATCTTGATCCCATCGCGCTATTTGGCGGGGAGTCGGCGATTCGTACAGAAGTGCGGCGTGTTCTGGATGCTTTCGGACCTGTGAAGCAGGGCGGGCATGTGTTCAATTTAGGGCACGGAATCTCGCAGTTCACACCACCAGAAGCTGTTCAAGCGCTGGTTGATGAGGTTCGTTTGTATAGCCCTAGATTTCATGGGGCATAACTTAAAAAGCCTAGTATTTATGCGGCTTATCGAGGCAAATTGCTTGAAAAGCTAAGTCGTATAAAGGTAGTTGTACACAAATATTGGGTAAGGCGGGAAATCCCGTAAGTTACAAACCTAATTCTCGGATGATTCTCTAAGCCACTGATTTTTATTGATAAATTCAATACCAATGTGTTTTTCGATAAAGATTTGTACTTTGAGATGTTGGCTTTACTTCTTTGTTGACGCATGTTTTCCCCAAAGTTATCCACATACCTCCGTTAGGATTTCTTGAACTCATTGTCGTTCAGCGTATTAGCTCAGTATTGCAGAAACCACATTAAGTTGATGTCAGTTTTGTGTCATGAAATATAAGGAATGATGAGCGCGCAAGTGAACTGGGTGAGTGTCGTTTTGGATCTGCCGTTGGGTGGGCCGTTCGACTATCGTGTCACGGCACCTGTTGCCGTTGGTGACCGCGTCATTGTCCCTTTTGGGCGTCGCAAGATGATTGGTGTGGTGGTCGATACCCCCGCCGAGCCTAGTTACGACCCCAAGTTAGTTAAAGAGGTTGAGCAGGTTCTGCAAGATGTTGCCCCACTGACTCAGAGTTGGCTTAAGTTTGCACGCTTTGCTGCCGATTATTATCAGCGTCCCCTGGGCGAAGTCATTCTGCCTGCCTTGCCTTTACCGTTGCGCGGTCTCGCCGCATATCAGGGAAAGCGTGCCGCAGGTGGACCTGTTGCACGCCTGGATAAGCGTCGCAAGGCGGCTCAAAGTGCCGCCCCACAGAGCGTCGTGCCAACGTTAAACCCTGGTCAGCAGGCGGCGATTGATGCGATAGGCTCTTCGCAAGGCTTCAAGGCTTTCCTGCTATTTGGGGTCACGGGGAGCGGTAAGACGGAGGTGTATTTGCACGCAGCTGCGCAAACATTGGCGCGCGGAAAACGCGTATTGATGTTGGTCCCCGAAATTAATCTGACCCCGCAGTTTGAACAATCTTTGCGCGCGCGACTCGAGCCAGTTGCCGGGCCCGAAGGCGTAGCAGTCTTACACAGTGCGTTGTCCGACGGCGAGCGCTTGCGCGCCTGGTTGAGCGTTCAGCGGGGGCAGGCGCGGGTTGTGTTGGGTACGCGCTTGTCTATTTTTGCGCCACTCGATGATCTGGGTTTGCTGGTCGTCGATGAAGAGCATGATGCTTCGTATAAGCAACAGGATGGGTTGCGCTACTCCGCCCGAGACTTAGCTGTGTGGCGGGCGCACGATCTAGACATACCGATTGTGCTTGGCTCAGCGACTCCCTCGCTTGAGAGTTGGGTCAATGCGCAAAAAAAGCACTATCACCGTTTAGATCTGCCCGAAAGAGCGCGGGAAGTAACGTTGCCGACAGTGCGCTTGGTGGATACCCGTCGCCTGCAAATGGAGCATGGGCTCTCTCCGCATCTGATCACAGCGATGCGAGAGCGGTTAGCAAACAAAGAGCAGGTTTTGATTTTTCTGAACCGGCGTGGCTATGCGCCAGCGTTGCACTGCAACTCATGCGGTTGGGTCAGCCAATGCTCTCGCTGCACAACATTTACTGTCTTACACCGTGCGCAACAGGGCCGCAATCAGTTGCATTGCCACCACTGCGGGTATCAGCAACGTGTGCCCAAAGGATGTCCGGAATGTGGAGATCAGGATATGCAGCCTATGGGCCGCGGCACACAGCGTATCGAAGAGCATCTAGCGGAATTATTTCCGGAGGCGCGCGTGCTGCGTATCGATGCTGACAGCACCCGCAAAAAGGGAAGTGCACAGGCATTGTTTGCGAGTGTGCACGCCGGAGAGGTTGATATTCTGGTTGGTACGCAAATGGTTGCAAAAGGGCACGACTTTGCCAATCTGGGACTAGTGGGTGTACTGAATGCAGATGCGATGTTGTTCTCACAGGACTTTCGTGCGCCTGAACGACTTTTTGCACAATTAATGCAGGTCGCAGGACGTGCAGGGCGACATTCCGGTCATGGCGAAGTGATCGTGCAAACCGGATATCCAGAACAGGCGGTTTACCAGGCCTTACTCAAGCATGATTACACTGGGTTTGCGCAGCATACGATCCGGGAGCGCGAGGCGGCGTCGTTGCCCCCCTTCTCGCATCAGGCGCTGCTGAGCGCTGAGGCCCGCGAGCTCAACACGGCGCTAGATTTTTTAAGTACTGCCCGAGAGATCGCCACAGCATTGTCTGCGCAGTTGGGAAGTGCGGAGGTGATCACAATGTATGATCCTGTACCGTTACGCATCGTGCGCGTCGACAATATGTGTCGAGCACAACTGCTAGTGGAAAGTACGCATCGCCCAGCGATGCAGCAGTTACTGCGTCACTGGATAGCCGAATTGAATCAAGATCCCAATACACGACGCATAAGCTGGCAACTTGAAGTTGATCCGCTGGAAATTTAATTATTCCTGATGTCTAAATTTGAAACTACCGGTCTGAATCCTTCGCAGCGCGAGGGGGTCTTGTATCTGGATGGTCCGTGCCTTGTGCTTGCGGGCGCCGGATCTGGAAAAACACGTGTCATCACGCAAAAAATTGCCTATCTGTTGCGTGAATGTGGCTACGCAGGACGTAATGTGGTCGCGCTCACCTTCACCAACAAAGCTGCCCGTGAAATGGAAGATCGGGTCAAATTGTTGGTTGATCCCTCTTTAGCAAAAGGTCTAACGATCAGTACGTTTCATTCGCTTGGCGTGCGTATCCTTAGGGAAGAAGCGCGTTTTGCCGGGCTGAAGCCACAGTTTTCGATTTTTGATTCGGATGATGCCATGGCGATCATCCAGGATCTGTTGGCAACGACTGATCGTGGTCGGTTGCGCTCGGTACAGCAGACGATCTCGCTCTGGAAAAACGGATTGATCGACCCGGATGGCGCCGCAAATCTGGCCTCCACTGCAAGTGAGGTTGAGGCCGCAAAGGTATATCGCAGCTACAACGCGACACTAGTCGCGTATCAGGCAGTAGATTTTGATGATTTGATTGCCTTGCCTGCCAAAATATTTGAGCAGCACCAAGAGGTGCGCGAACGCTGGCAGCAACGCGTGCGTTATTTGTTGGTGGACGAATATCAAGACACTAACGTTTGCCAATATCGACTCGTGCAGTGGTTGACTGGCGTGCGTGCCATGTTCACGGCGGTGGGTGATGATGACCAGGCTATTTATGCCTGGCGGGGTGCCACGATTGAAAATCTGGCAAAGTTGACAACTGACTACCCACAAATTCGGTTGATTAAACTTGAGCAAAACTATCGCTCGAGTCAGTGCATCCTAGCCGCGGCGAATCACGTGATCGCGAAGAACCCAAAACTTTTTGAAAAGAAGTTGTGGTCTGAGCACGGAATGGGAGACGCCATCAGCGTCACGGCGATGGCGAACGATGAGGCAGAGGCCGAGAATGTTGCCATGAAGATATCGGCTGCTCGTTTCGAAAAGCGTGCGTCCTGGAAAGACTTTGCTGTCTTGTACCGTGGGAACCATCAGGCCCGTATCGTTGAGCAGGCGATGCGCAATTTACATATCCCCTACACAATTTCTGGTGGACAGAGCTTTTTTGATAAAGCAGAAGTGCGCGATGTGCTGGCCTACCTGCGATTGGTTGCGAACGAAGACGATGATCCAGCCTTTATTCGTGCAGCAACGACACCAAAGCGAGGAATCGGGCAGGCAACACTACAGACCTTGGGGCAATACGCAGGTGAGCGTCAGATCTCGTTATTTGAGGCGCTCTTTGAGCAGGGTGTTGAGACAAGTCTGGCCGCACGTCAGCTTGAGCCCTTGCGTACCTTTGGCGAATTTATTAATCGCATACGTTTTCGAGCCGGTCGTGGAGAAACAGGGCAGCCAGTTCCCGCCGCAGAACCTGCGGGCGTGATCCTGGATGATCTGCTTAGCGCGATTCAATATGAGCGCTATTTGTATGACACGCTCGATGAAAAAGCCGCTCAGTCCCGCTGGCAGAACGTACTTGAATTGGTCGGTTGGCTCAAGCGTAAAGCCGATGCAGATGCAATGGGCCTGTTGGATCTGGTGCAGCATGTGGCCTTAGTCACGATGCTTGAGCGTGGGGATGAGCAAGAACCCGATGCTGTGAAATTATCCACTCTCCACGCCTCGAAGGGCTTGGAGTACCCCCATGTTTATTTGTTAGGGGTAGAGGAAGGCCTGTTACCGCATATGGGTCGCGATGATGAAGATGTCGACCCGACAAAAGTCGCTGATGCATTGGCTTCGCGTATTCAGGAAGAGCGACGCTTGATGTACGTAGGTATTACTCGCGCACAACGCAGCTTGCACTTGAGTTGGTGCCAAAAGCGTCGTCGCGCTCGCGAAGATCTTGTGCGCGAGCCTTCCAGATTTATCGAAGAGATGGGTTTGTCGGCAGCCGAGCTGCAGCTGCAGCCCGACACCTTAAGTCCCAAAAATCGCCTTGAGATGTTGCGTGCGATGTTGAATAAGACAAGCTAGGCACAGAGTGCTCTGTATGTATCGTGCCTTTGACTTATTCGATATTCGCCAAGGTTTTGCGCCAGAACGCTAGCCGCCGCGGTAATGCCGAGACGAATACGTGCTCACGCAAGGTATGCGCGCCGTCACCTTCAGCGCCTAAGCCGTCGATCGAAGGGCAGCCAACGGCAGCGGTAAAGTTAGCATCGCTACCACCC
>CAIYWO010000258.1 GCA_903929925.1 uncultured beta proteobacterium
ACAAAAATCACTGCAAAACCGAGAAGCGTCATTTGCCAGTTAAAGGCTTCGATACTGGCAGTCAGTGCAGGGGTAATGACTGCAATGCCCGCCATTGAGCCGGTAGACAAAAAAAACAGCGCCATGCCGCGTTGGCGACTAAACCAACGGCTAATCAACGGAGTCACCGCAACGGGGCTCGTAAAGGCAAGTCCGATCGAAAGAAAAACGCCAAAAGATAATAAGAAACCAATTGGGGTGCGCGCATAGATCGCCCAAATGGTCGACCCCAACACAATCGCCGCACCAAGCAGTAAGACAAACCTCGTCCCTCGCCTGGCGACAAGATAACCACCCAGGGGCATACCGATCCCGTAACACAACATGCCGATTGCGACGATTCCAGCCAACAAGCTACGGCTAAAACCAAGATCTTCGACCATAGGAAGAAAAAATGGCCCTATGCCCATCCGCATACCAACGGTGAGCAACGTCAGCAGCGACGAGGCCGCCACAATATTCCAACCAAAGTACCAGCGCGCAGTTTCGGTGTGTTTCAAGGATAAAACCTCACTATTGCAAGGCGTCTATTGATCACGACGCAAACGGTGAGATTACTACTTTATTGTCCGCGATACGTGGAATAAGACCAGGGAGTGACTGTCAGGGGAACGTGGTAATTGCCCTCTGGATCCTTGATATTGAAACGAACAGGAATCACCTCAAGAAAGGGCCAATCGCCTTTAATGTTTCCCGCCTTCAAAAAGTAGTCCCCCACATGAAACACAAGCTCATATGTGGCGATACGCAGAGGCATGCCGCTTAATAAGGGTTTTGCGGTTCTACCGCGCATATCTGTTGTCGCTTCAACTAATAGGCGCCTGGCACCATCGTCCTGAACGTCGTAGAGCTGCACCCGCACACCCTCGGCCGGACGGCCGTTCGCAGTATCTAGGACATGCGTGCTGAGCACACCCGTCAAACCAAGCATGCCGTGATCTGCAATACGAGCTGCCATTCTTAGGCGAGTGATTCGTCCAATCTCGCTTAACGCTAGACGCAGCTCGGTTTGTCGATCGTTCTTTAAGCGTGCCTCAAACTCTCTTAATGCCGACATACGACTGTGACGGCTAATGCACAGGATGAAAGGGAAGCCAAATTTATCTCGATACGCGAGATTAAGTGCATCCCACTGCCGTGCGTCACCCTCATTCAAAGTCTGGAGTGACAGGCCGCCCTGCTCCCGCACAGAGTCCTTAGTCATTTGCCCTAGGCGGGCATGCGCGCCTGCGAGCTCAGGATGACCGCTGAGAAGCTTGATCATCGCGTCAGACTGCAGCGCCAACACTTTACCCAGCATGGCCGTGTGCAATGCATCGACATGTTCAAAGGGGCGCTCAGTAACAATCGCTTCCGCAACCCAGGGAGCGTGCTCAAATACCTCGGCCATGGCAGCAATAAAATCCTGCGACGAGCAGGTATTTAGCTTCTTGAGCGTCATAGTTTCAGTCATAGACTTTGTTCTCTGTTTATTGTCTTAGACGACGCGACAAACCCACTACGCGCTCCATTAAAATCATCATAATCAGTGTCACCAAAATGATGACGCCTGATAGCGCTGCAATCGTGACATCGAGTCGGCCTTCGAGATCCTGCCACATACGGATAGGCAGCATATCAGTGCGGGCATCCCTAAGGAACAACGAGACCGGCACATTATCAAAAGAGGACATAAAGGCGATGAACGCACCAGCCAGAATGCCCGGCCGAATTAACGGAAAGGTAATACGCCAGAAACTATAGAGGCGGCTAGCTCCGAGACTCGCGGAGCTCTCGAGCAGCGCTGAGTCCATCTGCGCTAGCGCCGCCAATGTCGTACGAATAACATATGGCACACATACCGCCGTGTGCCCAATCACAAGCGTTGTCAAAGATACCGACCAGCCAACCGCACTGAAGGTCATTAAGGCACCAAAACCAAACGCTAACGCAGGAAGTACCAGGGGCGACATGAATAGCGCGTCTAACATTCGGGCAAGCGCTGAGCGAGAGTTTGATATCCCAAGCGAGGCAGTTACCCCCAGCACAACCGACAGCACAGTAGTCATCAATCCAACTTTAATGCTGTTCATCGCTGCAAAATGAAGTTGAGAGGCATCCCAGAGCTCAAGATACCAGCGCGTTGAATAAGCTTGAGGCGGAAACTTCAAGGAGTAGCTATCGGTGAACGATACGATCACCACCACAGCAGTCGGCGCAATCAGCAAGACTAGCGTCAAGAGCGCTAGCACAGTCAAGATTGTGCGAAACACTAGAGTCGAAAAGTCGATTCGATGGGCCATAACTGTCTTATCCACTTATCCGACTGCGTAGCCACGAGAGAGACGACCAAGCGCGTTAAAGGCACTCACACACAACACAACCGTAACGAGAAACGTAAGGGATATCACAGCAGCGAACGGAAAATTAGAAAGCGCTGAGACCTGCTGATAAAGATACATCGGCATAAACAACATCTGCCCGCCACCAATCAAGGATTGCGAAATAAAGGCCGTGATCGCGGCTGAAAATGTAAGCAAGCAACCCGCTATGATGCCAGGCAGGGCTAAGGGTACGATCACTTTCTTGAAGGTATACCACTCGCTCGCTCCCAAAGAGGCAGAAGCATCAGAAAGATTCCCCTCGATTCTTTGCAGGGCGGTAATTAAGGGCAGCACCATGAGAGGTAGCTGCACGTTTGCGAGGGCCACAACTAAACCGCTACGGGTGTAGAGCAACTTCAAGGGGGTTGAAATCCATCCGAACTCTAGAAGCCAGTTATTGACGATGCCTTGCTTACCCAAAATCACAATCCAGGCAAAGGTACGCACTACAACGCTTGTCAAGAGCGGCAGCATGATGATAAAGATCACCAGCGGCTGCAGATTCGAGGGCAAGCGAACAAACAGCCAAGCTAAAGCGAACCCGAGAACGAGACAAAGAAAGGTCACCTGCACACCCAACCATAGGGTGTCTACCAGCACAAACAGGCCAAAGACATCGAACATCTTCGCCCAGTTCGACACTGAGCCCCACTGCGACATTGCCATGTCGCCATATAAGCTCACGACGCCAAGCATCAGCAACGGCGTAACAAAAAAGAGCAGCATCGCTATAGCGAGCGGAGAGGCTAACCATAGCGGATACGACGTAACTGGCAGGTGAATTTTCACGCTTGATCTCAGAGTTTGATCTCGCGGTTAAAGCGCTCAATCCACTGTGCTCGTTGTTCATTAATTTTCTTCCAATCTTGGAAGACAAACTTTTTCTTGAGCTCAGCTTGATCTTTAACCAAGACCTTGGAGATCTCACCCTGCATTTGTACTTTCGAGTTTGTCGGTACAACCAGGTAAGGACTCTGCATCAGGCGTGTTTGAACGTCTGGGGACATGGCCGCTTCGATCAAGGCGACCGCCAAGTCTTTGTTCTTGGTGTTTTTGACGATATGAATGGTCGTCTTGAAGGCAATTGCACCCTCTTTTGGCACCACAAATTCTACAGGAACGCCGCGGGCTTTCAAAATCTGAATTGCATTGAAGTTACCAGGACTGATATCGACCTGCCCTTGCTGGAAGAGTGTAGCCAGAGCACCTGGATTCGCCGCCACAGCTGCGAGGTTTGGCTTCAATTCGTTTAACGCCTTAAAGCCAGGCTCAATATTTGACTCGGAGCCACCAAACATTTTGGCAATTTCAACTAGGAATCCGGTACCAAGTGTAGAGTTCAAATTCGTGATACCTGCGCGCCCTTTGTACTCGGGGCTCCAGAGATCTTTCCAAGAAGTTGGAGGTTTTTTGATTTTCTCTGGGTTGTAGGTTAGACCCACAACCTGAAAGAAAATTGCTGGGCCAGTCTCTTCTTGCGCCTCAACAATCAAATCCTTGTAATTCTTGCTCTGCGCCACAGGATAGTTATCCACCAGTCCCTGACCTATCGCTGTCAAGGCAGGACCTGGATCGTGCAACATCACATCGATCGGCGGATTGTTTTTCGCTGCATTAACCTTTGCGATCTGATCAACGGACAGCATTGGATCAAGAATAATGTCGGCGTTGTTGGTGCTCTTTTTAAAAGCAGGGACCAAGACGGCACGATGCGCCTCTTCCCAGCTACCGGTAAAGGTCGCGAAGACTAGGCGCTTGGCTTGTGCATGGCTCATCCCCGGGAAAAGCTGCATAGCTCCCAGCGTAAGGCTGGCTTGTAAAAGTTGACGGCGGGTTGTCATAGATTGACTCCTTAAGTGAGGACTACTTGGACCTACGAAATTAGAAAGGCATTACCTACACAGCCTGCAAGCAACTGCAGTGCAACAGCTGTGCCCGATTCAAGCGGAACCTGTCCGACACTCCTGGAGTTCGAAACCTTGACCGAGATCCCATCGTTAAGCACAACTTCTTGAATCACGTGCGCGCCTTGCGGCAGTGTTAATGAGAGTGTGCCAAGCAGTTCATCTCTTGCGCCGCTCTGCGCTGGACGCAACTGCAACTGCTCTGGCCGAAGACACACGTGCACGGCGTCACCCACTTTGATATCCTTGTCTGCGAGTCTGGCTGGCAATTGGGCATCGGCAACCTGAACAACCGCCGAGCGGCCCGACAAAGTCTCAACAACTCGGCCTGTGAGCGTATTGGCGCTTCCAACAAACTGATTCACAAACAGACTGCGCGGAAAGTCATAGATCGAATTAGGCGCGTCAAACTGCTCTAGACGCCCTTGATTGATCACTGCGACTCGGTCCGCCATAGACTGCGCCTCTTCCTGATCATGGGTCACCATGATGCAGGTGATACCAGACAGCCGTTGAATGCGCTTGACTTCTATTTGCATATCCAAGCGCAGGCTCTTGTCTAGCGCTGCAAACGGCTCATCTAAAAGCAGTATTCGCGGGTTGACTGCAAGCGCCCTAGCCAAAGCGACACGTTGTTGCTGGCCGCCTGACATCTCTCTGGGCAGACGCTCAGCAAGGTGAGCCATCTGCACTAAGTCCAACATTTCCTCCGCACGCTTGCGCTGTTTGATCTTATCAGCCCCTCGGCAGGCCAAACCGTAAGAAACGTTTTCCCGTGCACTCATATGGGGAAACAATGCGTAGTTTTGAAACACCACACCGACTTCCCTCCGGTTGGGCGGGAGTGAATCAATGACTTGCCCACCAACGATGACCTTACCCTCTGTCTGCCGCACGAACCCAGCGATGATCCGCAGCAGCGTTGTCTTACCGCACCCACTTGGGCCCAGTAGGGCGACGAGCTCACCGGCCTTAATCTCCAGAGTGACACCATCGACTGCAGCATTCTGCGCGCCTGCATAGTGTTGGACGATGCCATCTAGCGTCAAGTCGAACGCACCAAAGGAGTGCGCCGAACTGGCTTTCTCGTCCTGGTTGCTCCGACTATTCAAATTTGATCCCATTTCATCCCTTGAGCATTAGCCTCTCACTCCACAGCTAACCATGCAATTCTTGTCAACTTTCAATCAAGCAAATTCCATGCCAGATTGTTGACAATCCAAAAACAGAGTTGAGGTCGCCACTGGGCGACAAGCTTTTTTACTTGTAAGCTTCGCAGCTAGAACATCTCTCTCAAATGTGAAAGGCTCTTCTCTATGACTAAGCTCTGGCAACACACCGCAAGTGAAATCGCGGCGCGCATAAACAGCAAAGCCGTCAGCGCAACGGAAGTGGCTCGCAGCTCTTTAGAGCGACTTCACGCAGTCAATCCAAAGCTCAACGCTGTCGTACAACAAGACGACGAGTGGACGCTTAGTCAGGCCCAAGCCGTGGACCAACGCAT
>CAIYWO010000259.1 GCA_903929925.1 uncultured beta proteobacterium
CACGGGAATCGGTCGCAACGAGGTTGTAAAAAGGACGTTTCTTGGAGCCGCCACGGGCCAGGCGAATCACCACCATACGTAATCCCTTGAAAATGTTCAGTAAAAATGCTCAACCACATGGCTGAGATAAGCCCACAAGTATAGCACTAAAGAAGCGAAATGTCAGACAACGGGCATTTATTTCAGTCTACGACGCAAGTAATGCGTCACACGCTCGGCTTCGTCCACCTGCAAGAGCAATTCATTACCAGTTTGACGACAAAACGCCTGGAAGTCACGCACAGCGCCTCGGTCAGTGGTCATGACCATCAGCACTTCCCCGCTCGCGAGCGTCGCAAGTGCTTTTTTTGCTTTCAAAATAGGCAGCGGGCATGCCAAACCGATCGCATCAACCGTCTGATGCACTTCGGTAGGCACAACACCAGAAACCGGCTCAGTCATGTTTGAAACCTTTCACTTAAAGCTTGGCTTCTACCCAAGCTTTGACGCCAGCCAAAGCACCAGGCAGCGCTTGCGCATCCGTGCCGCCGCCCATGGCCATATCGGGTCGACCACCGCCTTTGCCGCCTATTTGCCCGGCAACAAATCCAACCAGATCCCCCGCTTTGATCTTGCTTGACCAGTCGGCTGTGACCCCCGCCACGACGCTAATCTTTCCATCGGCAGAGGTAGCCGCCAGCAGCACAACCGCAGATTTCAGCTTGTCTTTCAGTTGATCAACCATGCTGCGCAAATCTTTGGGATCGACGCCCTGCACCGAGGTCACAAGCAATTTGAAACCCGCTGCCATCGCGACAGCCTGATCACCCAGCGCGTTACCTGCACTTGACGCAAGCTTGGCACGGGCTTGTTCCAGATCTTTTTCAACAGACTTTAATTGGTCTTGCAGTAAGGCGATCCGCTCTGGCAAATCAGCAGGCTGCGTCTTGAGCGCTGCAGCAGCGCGTTGCGCCGTCGCATTCAGTGCTTGTACCCAGGCAAGTGCATTGGCACCAGTGACCGCCTCAATACGACGCACGCCTGCAGCCACCCCACCTTCGGAAACGACCTTGAACAAACCGATATCACCGGTGCGGCTGACGTGTGTTCCACCACATAATTCGCGCGAAAATCCAATATCGAGCACGCGAACGGTATCGCCGTATTTTTCACCAAACAAGGCCATCGCACCGCCTTTCACCGCATCGTCATAACTCATGACCTGGGCGTTGGCAGCTTGATTTGCCAAGATCTCGGCGTTCACAATTTGCTCGACACGCTGAACGTCTGCATCGGACATGGGCGCATCATGAGCGAAGTCAAAACGAGTTTTATCGCCATCCACAAGCGAACCACGCTGTTGCACATGACCGCCCAGCACCTCACGCAACGCTTTGTGCATCAAGTGCGTCGCTGAGTGATTGCGAATCGTGCGCGCACGCTGCTGGGCGTCGACTGTTGCCAATAAAGACATTCCTACAGTCAGCTCACCGCTCTGCACATGACCATGATGTCCAAACACACCAGGTTGAATTTTTTGAGTATCCAGGACATTGAAGCTTGTCGTCCCGGCAGTCAACACACCAACATCCCCAACCTGTCCGCCCGACTCTGCATAGAACGGCGTGGAGTCCAGTACAACAATGGCATCTTGCCCTGCAGCAACACGCTGTACCTGCGTGCCCTCGACATACAGGGCAAGTATTTTTGCGTTGCGCTCGAGGTGTTCATAACCCTCAAATACCGTCTGTGCACCCGAGTACACCAGTCCTTCGGCCATTTTGAACTTACCGGCCGCACGGGCTTGATCACGCTGGCGCTCCATTGCCACATCAAAGCCAGCTTGATCGACCTCAACGCCGCGCTCGCGGCAAATATCTGCCGTTAAATCAACGGGGAAACCGTAAGTGTCATATAGCGTAAACAACGTGTTGCCATCAAGCGTCGCGGCCTGCCCCTTCGCCGGTGCAGGCAACGCAGCCAGCGCTGTGTCGAGAATCTTCATACCGTGCTCAAGCGTCTCGCCGAACCTTTCTTCTTCTTGACGCAAGACTTGCTCAACACGCGCAGCGTTCTTTGCGAGCTCAGGGTAAGCATCGCCCATCTGCTTGACCAGATCCGGTACAAGGCGGTGGAAAAAGGGCTTGGTTTGACCGAGCTTATAGCCGTGGCGCAGTGCCCGGCGCACGATGCGGCGCAACACATACCCACGACCTTCGTTGCTCGGGATCACGCCGTCAACAATCAAAAAGCTACAAGCGCGGATGTGATCGGCGATCACTTTAAGTGAGTTGTCCGTCAGATCCTTACAACCTGTCTCTCGGCCAGCGCCTGCAATTAATGCTGCAAATAAGTCGATCTCATAATTCGAATGCACATGCTGCAGCACTGCTGCAATACGCTCAAGACCCATACCCGTATCCACACAAGGCTTCGGTAACGGCGTCAGCGTACCGGCTGCATCGCGCTCAAATTGCATGAACACCAAATTCCAGATCTCAATGTAGCGATCGCCGTCTTCTTCGGGCGATCCCGGCGGGCCACCCCAAATGTCTGGGCCGTGATCAAAGAATATTTCTGTGCAAGGACCACATGGGCCCGTGTCTGCCATTTGCCAGAAATTATCCGACGCATAGCGGGCGCCTTTGTTATCACCAATACGCACGATGCGCGCGGGCGGCACACCGATTTCTTTTTCCCAAATTGCGTAGGCCTCGTCATCGTCTTGATAAACGGTGACCCACAATTTCTCAGCTGGCAGGCCATAGACCTTTGTCAGCATTTCCCAAGCGAACGCAATAGCTTCGCGTTTGAAGTAGTCACCAAAACTGAAGTTACCCAGCATTTCAAAGAACGTGTGGTGGCGTGCGGTGTAACCCACGTTTTCAAGATCGTTATGCTTGCCGCCAGCACGTACGCTTCGTTGCGAAGAGGTCGCGCGGGTGTAGGCACGCGTGTCCTTGCCGGTGAAAACATCCTTGAACTGAACCATCCCTGAATTGGTGAACAATAGGGTTGGATCGTTACCTGGGACAAGCGACGATGAGGGAACAATCGTGTGCCCTTTGGACTGGAAGAATTGCAGGAATTTTTGACGGATTTCGGACGTTTTCATCGCGCTATTTTCTGCGTGCAGCATCAAGGTTGTAAAGACCCCGCTTGTGGGTCAACGAGCACCGCTTGACCGGGCAAGCGAATGGAGCATCGATTATACGGGTACGACTCGTTTCTAGCTCTGGGGCCATGTAACTGGCGACCACGGTCAAAGGCATAGATACGCGCTGTACTCGTGCAGATGCAGCACAGGATGCTTCCAGACAGACATCAAAAATGGTTCATACCCGCTCGGGCAGGTGCAATCGCCCGTTTTGGGATTGCGTTTTCGGACGATCCAATCGTCATTTTCAAAGCATGGGTAGCCTGACAGCTCCAAGTAGCTCCCGCCGCCACCCCGATCAACCCGCTGCCACCGTCCCTGCTGGCAGACCAAGAGCCCAATATCGCTTGCCCGCGCAATCAACCCCTCTGCCTCACACCCC
>CAIYWO010000260.1 GCA_903929925.1 uncultured beta proteobacterium
AGGAATGGTTGAACGCGGTACGTTTAACTTATCTATGCCGAACAGCTTTTCTTGCTCGGGAGTCATCTGCAGTTGCTTTGACTTCGCAACATCGGCAACTAACAGCATGTATGGGCTATCAGTCTGCAAGTCGAACCATTCGCTGACGTCTTCCCGCAGCACGCTTGGCGCGAACGGCCTGAACGATTCTCTGTACGTCACTTTCAAATTGAGCTGCTTTTGGACCACCTCAGAACGTGGGTCAGCAATGATCGACCGCCCACCTAGCGCCCTGGGACCAAACTCCATGCGCCCTTGATGCCAACCAACCGCTTTACCTTGCGCAAGACCTTGCGCAGTGATGTCAATGAGTTCCTCATTAGAAACGGTAGTGTATACGGCACCTGCCGCTTTGAGTCTTTGTTCTATGTCAGCTTGCGAATACTCGGGTCCAAGGTAAGAACCTTTCATACCATCCGACGGATTAACAATGCGCGGTTGGTTTAACATCAAATGGCAGGCCGCTAAGGCGGCACCCAATGCTCCACCCGCATCACCTGCCGCGGGTTGAATCCAGAGATTATCGAAAACGTTTTCTCTCAGCAACTTGCCATTCGCAACGCAATTGAGTGCGACACCACCAGCCAAACAGAGATTTTTCAGGCCGGTCGATTTTCTGATTCCACGCGCAAGCTTAATGACCACTTCTTCAGTGACGGCCTGCACCGACGCCGCCAAGTCCATTTCGCGCTGCGTCAGCAACCCTTCAGATTCACGGCGAGGGCCGCCAAAGAGCTTATCAAAGCGCTCATTGGTCATTGTCAGGCCCGTGCAGTAGTTGAAGTAGCTCATATCTAGGTGAAAAGAGCCGTCTTCTTTTATGTCGATCAAATGATCTTTGATCAGATTCGCATATTTTGGAACGCCATAGGGTGCCAGGCCCATTACTTTATATTCACCCGAATTCACTTTGAACCCGGTGTAATAGGTTATGGCGGAATACAACAAGCCTAACGAATGCGGAAACTTAATCTCTTTGTGCACTGAAAGTTGATTGCCGTGTCCAACTGCCAAAGAGGTTGTCGTCCACTCACCAACGCCATCCATAGTGAGAACGGCCGCGTCCTCAAAAGGAGAAGGGAAAAATGCAGAAGCTGCATGGCTTAAGTGGTGCTCAGAGAACAACAAACGCTCGGTCCAGTTGACCTCTTTACCCAAATGCTCAGCCAGTGCATCCGTAATCACCCGCTTTTGAAATAGCTTGTCTTTCAGCCAAACGGGCAAGGACGTCACAAAACTTTGAAAGCCTCGAGGAGCGAACGCCAAGTAGGTCTCTAGCAACCGCTCAAACTTTACAAATGGCTTATCGTAAAAGACCACATAGTCAATCGCGCTCGCGCTTATGTTCGCTTCTTTCAAACAGTACGCGATTGCGTGCTCAGGGAAACCCGCATCATGCTTCTTCCGAGTAAAGCGCTCTTCCTGCGCGGCGGCCACGATCTCGCCATCCCGCACTAAACAGGCTGCCGAATCGTGATAGTACGCTGAGATCCCGAGGATATTC
>CAIYWO010000261.1 GCA_903929925.1 uncultured beta proteobacterium
ATCCAAATGAAAATTCAACGCGCCGCAACAGCCCGCACCAGCCACAATTTGCGTACCAATGCCCAAACGATCTAACACACAAATCGTCGCCGCATCAATCGTTGGCATCATCGTGGGTTGCACGCAACCGGCTAATAGCAACACTTGCTTGGCGTGCGCTTGAGTTTGAGGTACAGCGCCCGCGGGACGCGCTTCGACGATCTTGCGCTGCAAACTTTGTGGCAAAACGCCACGCAATGCTTGGCCGAGCTTATACGCTGGTGCAAACAGCGGCGAGACCAAGCCTTTACGAAGCAAGGTGCGCTGCAAGCGCTGCATAAAAGGACGCTCAACTTTCTCTTCGACGATTTGCCGACCAATGTCCACGAGGTGTCCGTACTGCACACCCGAGGGACAAGTCGTTTCGCAATTGCGGCAGGTTAAGCAACGATCAAGGTGCTGCTGGGTCGCCTGCGTAGGCTCCTTGCCTTCGAGCACTTCTTTAATCAAATAGATGCGACCGCGCGGGCTGTCGAGCTCGTCACCCAACACTTGATAGGTTGGGCAGGTCGCAGTGCAAAAACCGCAGTGCACACAGCGACGCAAAATGTCGTCGGCTTCCTGGCCTAGTTTTGAATCGCGTGCCCATTCGGCAAGATTTGTCTGCATAGCGCTTAAGCCTTAGGGATCAAACGACCAGGGTTGAATAAGCCCTGAGGATCAAATTCATTTTTGAGTCGTTGCGTGATAACCGCCAAACCCGCTGCGACAGGATGGAACACACCGGATTGCGGATGCATGCTCGGCGCTTGCGCACGGAACTGTGTCGCATGCCCACCCGCTCGCGCCGCTGCATCGCGCACCACAGCAGCGTCTAGTGATGCTGCAATCCAACGTTGACCACCGCCCCACTCTATTAGCGTGGGACCTAAGCCAAGCGGGCCGGTTCCTGGTGCGACGGCAACACGCCAAAGCACCTCAGTGTTGAAGAACGGCAATTGCTGCTCACGTAGCGCACTCCAGTAGACCTGTGCTTGCTCTTGATCCAACACAGTACCGCCAAGCTTTTGGCGAGCCGAGCGCAGCGCAGCGGCAGCGCCGGCTAAACGCACACGAAGACGGCCTGTTGGGCCCTGTGACTCCCAGGCGGTAGCAGATACGGATAAGGGATGGGCACGCCAGCTGTGGCAACGCTTAAACGACTCGGCCTCATCAAGCTCCCACTCAAGCGTACAGGTCTCAAACGGCTTGGGCGCAACTTTGAGCGATAGTTGCGTCAACGCACCGAAAGAACCCATTGCGCCGGCTAACAAACGCGAGACGTCATAACCGGCAACGTTCTTCATGACCTCGCCGCCAAACTTGAGGATGCGGCCTTGCGCATCGAGCAAGTGTGCGCCTAGGACAAAGTCTTTTAACGGACCCGCAGCAAGGCGCCCCGGGCCAGAGAGCCCCGCAGACACACAACCACCAACAGTTGCACCTGCGCCAAAAGCCGGTGGCTCAAACGCAAGCATCTGCCCGGAAGCGTCAAGCGTGTTTACGACTTCTTGCAAAGGGGTACCCGCATGCGCGGTAACGACCAATTCTGAAGGCTGATAGTTCACGATGCCTTTTAAGCAACGCATATCCATGATGACGGGGGCCACACCGTCTGGCACAAACGGATTACCGTAGAAGGCCTTGGTGTCACCACCACGAATCAACACGGGTCGCTGATCGGCAGCAGCGCTGCGCACTTGCTCGGCTAAGCCGGCCAAAATCTCGGTCGACATCGCTTAGAACCTCGGCAGATCAGAGAACGGCAAGGCACCGCCATGCACATGCATCTTTCCATACTCGGCGCAACGCACCAAGGTAGGAATGACTTTCTCAGGGTTCAACAAGCAGTCAGGATCAAAGCCGCGTTTGACGGCCAAAAAGGAATCCAATTCATCGCGCGTGAATTGCACGCACATTTGATTGATCTTCTCCATCCCTACTCCGTGCTCACCGGTGATTGTTCCACCGACCTCAACACAGAGCTCAAGAATCTCAGCGCCAAAGTCTTCTGCGCGACGCACTTCATCGGGAATATTGGAATTAAACAGAATCAAGGGATGCAAGTTTCCGTCGCCCGCATGAAACACGTTTGCGCAGCGCATAGTGTATTTAATTTCCATTTGCTGGATGGCCTTCAGTACGTGACCAAGTCTTCTGCGCGGAATCGTGCCATCCATGCAGTAGTAATCGGGCGAAACACGTCCAGCAGCTGGGAAGGCATTCTTGCGGCCAGCCCAAAATAACAGTCGTTCATTTTCGGTTTGCGAAACTTGCAAACGCACGGCGCCAGCGCTTTGAAATACTTTTTCCATGCGCTCGATTTCTTCGGCAACTTCTTCGACCGTACCGTCCGATTCACACAGAAGAATCGCTTCGGCTTCGGTGTCATAGCCAGCCCGCACAAAGGGTTCGACCATTTGTGTTGCTTGCTTGTCCATCATTTCAAGACCGGCTGGAATAATGCCTGCGCCAATCACTTTGCCCACGGCATCGCTTGCTTTTTCTACATCATCAAAGCTCGCCATGATGACGCGCGCCAGAGCGGGCTTGGGTGTTAAACGTAAGGTGACTTCAGTCACAACACCCAACATCCCTTCAGAGCCTACGAACACGGACAGCAGATCGAGACCAGGCGCATCAGGTGCAAGTGAACCCAGTTCGATCACGTCACCATCGATGGTGATCACGCGCACCTTCATTACATTATGGACGGTCAGGCCGTATTTCAGGCAATGCACACCACCTGAGTTCTCCGCCACGTTGCCACCAATCGTGCAGGCGATCTGGCTCGAGGGATCTGGCGCGTAATACAAACCAAAGGGGGCAACAGCTTCTGACACGGCCAAGTTGCGTACACCTGGTTCCACCACGGCAATCGCAGCTTCTTTATCTACATGTTTAATGCGATTGAACTTAGCTAAGCCAAGCAACACTCCTTGAGCATGAGGCATCGCACCGCCCGACAAACCTGTTCCGGCACCACGTGCGACAACGGGCACACTTAAACGCTTACAGGTCTTAAGCACTGCCTGAACCTGCGCTTCAGATTCCGGCAAAACAACAGC
>CAIYWO010000262.1 GCA_903929925.1 uncultured beta proteobacterium
CTGATTTCGCCACAAGAGGATCACGTGGTGATTTTGCCGCGCGACAAAGTCGACATATTTAAAGCAAATCTCGCGCAATACAAAGGTGAGCTGTCGAGTTGGAAAATGTACGAGGCCCAACAAGGTGAGACCTTAGCCTCCATTGCAGCAAAATTCGGTATCCCGGAATCCAGACTACGCGAAGCCAACCGGATCCCCGTCAGCGTCAGAAGCGCCGGCGACCAATCCCTCTTGATCCCAACGCCAGCCGCGCAGGGTATTCGAATCACGCCACAAATAGCTGCTGCGCAAACGGTACGAACCCATACGGTTGGTAACGGTGAGTCTCTCGCAACGATCGCGCGACGCTACGGCACAACGGTTGATACACTGCGCGCACTTAACAATCTAAAATCCGATACTGTTCGGGTAGGAATGAAACTGCGAATCCCGGGCACCGGGTCTCGCAGTTAATCTACACTTCGCATATCTTTTATTTCACTCTTAGGACTAGTCCATGGGCTTTCTCTCCGGCAAACGCATTCTGATTACAGGCGTTATCTCGAATCGTTCGATCGCATATGGCATCGCCAAGGCATGCCACGAACAAGGTGCTGAGCTAGCCTTCACGTTTGTAGGCGAGCGCTTTGAAGAACGTGTCAAAGAATTCGCGACTGAATTCGGCAGCAAGATCGTCTTGCCCTGTGATGTTGCCGAAGACAGTCAAATCGAAGCAACGTTTACGGAGCTAGCCAAGCACTGGGACGGCCTAGATGGTTTAGTTCATTCAATTGGTTTTGCGCCACGCGAAGCGATTGCGGGTCAGTTTCTTGATGGCCTATCGCGCGAGGCTTTCCGTATTGCACACGACATTTCGGCCTACAGCTTTCCAGCACTTGCAAAAGCTGCTCGCCCGATGATGCAGGGTCGCAATGGTGCACTGCTCACCTTGACCTATCTCGGCGCTGAAAAAGCGATGACCAACTACAACACCATGGGTCTGGCTAAAGCCTCACTTGAAGCGTCGGTCCGTTACCTCGCCGCTAACCTAGGCCCAGAAGGTATTCGCTCAAACGGGATTTCAGCTGGTCCGATCAAGACCTTGGCCGCCAGTGGCATTAAAGACTTCTCCAGCATTTTGAAGTTTGTAGAGGCGAATGCCCCAATGCGTCGCAACGTTACGATCGAACAAGTTGGCAATGTCGCAGCGTTTCTGCTTTCAGACCTTTCAGCTGGCGTAACCGGTGAAATCATTCACGTCGATTCAGGATTCTCAAATATTGTTGCGGGCTTAAACGAGTAAGACTGCAGCAACGGCTTGCGCGGTGACCCCTGCAAGCCTTATCCTTTTTTTTCGACTAGTTTGCCCCGATACGAGCTCCACCTGACGACGCGGGATTGATAGTTGCTCTGCAATCCAAGCAACCAGGACCTCGTTGGCACGATTTTCAACTGCTGGCGCATTTAGCGCGAGCTTCAGTCGCCCATCATGCTCACCCACGACACGCGATACTTTCGCGCCGGGCTGGCAATGCAACAAGAGATCGATTCCGTCTTTCGAAAGAATCAACCAAATGGGAAGCTTAGGGTCAGCGCCAGCCGAAGACATACATTAACGCTCCGCCAACGACACCTGCGCCCAAAATTAACACCATTGTATTGATGCGCGTGAGCATGATCAGTGTCAAGGTGGTTAGTGCGAGCGCTGCAGATAAAAATCCATTAATCGCACCTTGTGCCACGGCATAAACACCCGAGCACATTAAGCCAATTGCAATCGGCTCCATCGCGTTTTGTACCGCACGTCGCCACGGACGCTCACCGATTTTGTGCCAGAGCCGCCCAACCGACAAGCACAAGACGCTTGAGGGTAATAAGAAAGACAGCAAGACCACTGCCGCCCCCAGGAACCCCTCAATCTTGTAGCCGAAGATCACGACCATCAACATATTTGGACCAGGTGATAGCTGACCCATACTATAGATATGCACGAACTCAAGACGATCGAGTCCAAACCGCATAGCCAAAACGTTTTGCATCTCAGGCAGCACGGCTGTACCACCACCGACAGCAAGCACCGAAAGCATGCTGAAGGTCAAGGCGAGCTGAAGTAAGACGCTCATTCTTTTTTCTCTGCGTCGATTTTTATCAAACTAGCGGTCGGCCGATGCAACCACAAACCGATTGGCACCATGATGAGCAATACCGTGACAAGCGAGAGCTTAAAGAAACTCATACACACAAAGGTCGCAAGAATGACAGGGACTGATTTCACTCGCTTGAAGTGCGGTCTACCTATCCGTAAGGTGACTGACGCGATTAAACCAGTCGCTCCTGCTGAGACGCCCGCTAGGAGCACATTCGCCAAAGGGTAATCAGCCCCTTGACTATAGGCAACGGCGGCGGCCAAGACAAAGCACACACCCGGTGAAATCAAGCCAAAAACAGCGGCAAACGCACCTGCTAAGCCGCGTATCCGGTCACCAGACAGCATCGCCAAGTTAACGGAGTTCAAACCGGGCATCGTCTGACCCATGGCGAGAATCGCCATGAACTCATCATTTGTGAGCCACTTACGCTTTTCAAGCAGCAAGCGGCGCTCATAAGCCATGATGCC
>CAIYWO010000263.1 GCA_903929925.1 uncultured beta proteobacterium
GTGCGCGGCTCGGGTTTGATCTCTTTGAGTACGACGGCCCAGTCAGAGGGCAGTCGTTTTGCGTAGTCGTCCCACGCAGTGTTGACCCAGTCCGGCATCTTTGCCCCGACGGCGATCACATAAATTTTCATGTGAATGGTCCTAGTCGGGGGTCGCTCTTCGCTAATCGCGCTTAGCGCGTCGAACGCGGTGAACGGGCAGGGCGTGAAGTGCGGCTAGCCACACGTCGGGTCGTGGTCTCTTCGCGCTGGATCATCGGATCAAACTTGACGTCGCCGGTAACCACGGTGGGGCGTGTTGAGTCGGCTGCGAGTTTCATACGTACAGCCTTACCACCCCAGACTTCTTCGAGGTTGTAATACACGCGAATCGCGGGCTGCATGACGTGCACGATGATGTCACCCAAATCCACCAGGACCCATTCACCAGTCTCTTCGCCTTCGGTTGCGATGACGGTGCCACCTGCTTCGCGTGTTTTATCAGCGACACTCGAGGCGAGCGCACGTGTTTGTCGGTTCGACGTTGCCGAGGCGATGATGACGCGATCAAACAAGCTGGTGAGATGTGTGGTGTTAAAGACTTTGATGTCTTGCGCCTTCACGTCTTCGAGAGCGTCAACAACGACGCGTTGTAGTTTCGTAATATCCATTAAGTATCCAGTATCAGGCTGTGCGCTGGCGATAAAGGCCATGCTCGGAAATGTATTGCGCCACAACCTCAGGGATGAGGTCACTCGTAGATTCTCCGCGGGTGATCCGATTGCGGATCTCGTTGGCAGAGACGTCTAGTGGGTGAAACGGTAATTCAGTTAACTCACGCTGATTAGCGGCAAGCCACTGCGCGAGTTCTGGTGGAACGGTTAAGGGTGACCCGGGCCGTTGCGCGACCACGAGCTGCACGCGCGCTGCTATATCAGACCATTGGCGCCATGTGCAGAAATTAGCGAGTTGATCTGCACCAAGAATCCAGAAGTAGTCCGGTCCTTGCGGAAGCGCATTCAACGTCTCTAATGTGTAGGTGGGGCCAGATCGGTCGGTTTCAATAGGGTTGGCTGTCAAGCCTGGGTGGCCTTGGATAGCTAGATTCACCATTTCAAGGCGCTGAGAAGGCGAAGCGCCTAAAGGAAGCCTCTGCCATGGCTGACCGGCTGGGATCAACTGCACCTGATCTAAGTCGAGCGCTTCGCGGGCAGCAGTGGCCAGCGCTAAGTGCGCGCAGTGTACGGGGTCAAAACTTCCGCCGAGTAAGCCGATGCGCATTAGAACCAATCCCGTGGTTTAAGGTACTGCCCAAGTGCTGCCTCGGGCGTGCCCGCGTCGGCTTGCCAGTTGTAGCGCCATGCCGCCATGGGGGGCATCGATAGCAAAATGGATTCAGTACGCCCGCCAGACTGCAAACCGAAGAGTGTGCCGCGATCAAAGACGAGGTTGAATTCGACGTAACGACCGCGTCGATAGGCTTGAAAGTCACGTTCGCGCTCGCCATAGGGCAGGTTGCGACGTTTCTCAACAATTGGCATGTAAGCGGGCAAAAACGCATCACCGACCGAGCGCATGAGTGCAAAAGAGGCATCGAAACCGTTGGCGCTCAGGTCATCAAAGAATATGCCGCCCACACCACGTGTTTCGTTGCGGTGCTTTAAATAGAAATACTCATCACACCATTTTTTGTATTCAGCATACGCAGTCGCACTGTGTGGTGCGAGTGCGTCTTTATTCGTCTGATGAAAATGTCGGGCATCTTCTTCAAAGACATAGTAGGGCGTCAGATCCATGCCGCCACCAAACCAAAATATATCTTCTTGGCCCAAGCCCTCTGGCGCTTGCGCGACAAACATACGCACATTCATATGCGTCGTTGGAATATACGGGTTGCGCGGATGCAAGACCATCGACACCCCCATGGCTTCCCAAGCGCGTCCCGCAACTTCTGGACGGTGTGCTGTGGCAGAGGGTGGTAGGGTCTTGCCTTTGACGTGACTAAAGAGCACGCCGGCGCGTTCAAACAAATCACCGTTTTCGATGAGTCGCGATATGCCGCCGCCACCTTCCGCTCGTATCCATTCGTCGCGCAAGAAGCTTTGATTGCCAGCGACCTCAAGTGCAGAGACGATGTTTTGCTGTAAACCTAGTAAGTAGGTTTCTACGGCAGCCAGGTTCACACTCGACACTTAGCGGGGCTCCCCATTGGTCGTCTCTAGTGCGCGCCAGCCGATGTCGCTGCGGTATTGTGCGCCATCAAACTGAATTGCTGCGACGGCTTGGTATGCACGTTTCTGTGTTGCGCGAACGCTATTGTCGAGCGCCGTGACGCACAGTACACGACCACCTGAAGTGCGAAGCACACCTTCTTTGAGGGCCGTGCCTGCATGAAACACGACGCAGTCAGTCGTGGCATCCGGTATGCCTTGGATGGCATCGCCTGTGCGTGGTGTGTCGGGATAGTTTGCACTCGCCATGACAACGCCAAGCGCGGTGCGCGGATCCCAATCAATCTTGGCCTCATTAAGTGTGCCGCTGACAGCGTGTTCAAAGACCTCAAGCAAGTCGCTACGAAGGCGCATCATGATGGGTTGTGTTTCTGGGTCACCCATCCGGCAATTGAACTCGAGTACTTTGATAGCGCGCTGTGCGTCAGTGCCCGGCCCAATCATGAGACCTGCATAGAGAAAGCCAGTGAAAGGGATTCCGTCTGCGGTCATGCCCGCAATGGTGGGCCGAATCACTTCTTGCATGATGCGTTGATGCAGCGCGGGCGACACCACTGGGGCGGGGGAATAGGCACCCATGCCGCCAGTGTTCGGACCTTGATCCGCATCGTTGAGTCGTTTGTGATCTTGGCTCGTTGCCAAAGGTAGTATGTTCTTGCCGTCACATAAAACGATAAAGCTGGCTTCTTCGCCGAGCAGACATTCTTCAATGACCACGCGCGCACCCGCTGCACCGAGCGAGCCGTCTCCCAACATGGCATCAACCGCGTCGTGGGCTTGCTTAAGTGTCTCGGCAACCACGACGCCTTTCCCTGCGGCAAGGCCATCGGCCTTGATCACAATCGGTGCACCTTGTGCAACGATATAGGCGTGCGCGGCAACAGGATCAGTGAAGGTTTGATATGCAGCCGTTGGAATCTTGTGACGCACCATGAACTGTTTGGCGAAGTCTTTAGAGCTCTCAAGTTGCGCGGCAGCTTTGGTCGGCCCGAAGATTTTTAAGCCATGACGACGAAACGTATCAACAACGCCCTTGGCTAACGGGGCCTCGGGGCCCACCACGGTCAGTGCCACGCCGTTGTCTTTGACGAACGCGGCCAGTGCCTCAGGGTCAGAGAGCTCGAGGTTCGAGGCGCCCGACATCAGGGCAGTGCCGCCGTTACCAGGTGCGACATAAACGTGAGACACGCGTGCCGACTGCAATAAACGCCAGGCGAGGGCGTGTTCGCGGCCACCAGAGCCGATGACTAAAAGCTTCATGCGTCAGCGCCTTGCTCGTCGATAGACGCGTTGGTGTAGACCTCTTGCACATCATCCAGACCTTCGAGTGCATCAAGTAGCTTTTGCATTTTGATCGCATCGTCGCCGGTGAGTTCGATTTCGTTATTTGGCTTCATGACGATGTCGGACATCTCGGGCACTAAGCCTTTTGCTTGCAGGGCATCGCGCACTGCGGCAAAGGCTGTGGTCGGGCAAATGACTTCCACAACGCCTTCTTCGTCGGTGATGACATCATCTGCGCCGGCCTCGAGCGCGACTTCCATGATGGTGTCTTCAGAGGCACCAGGCGCGAAAATAAACTGGCCGCAATGCGTGAACATAAAGGCCACTGAGCCTTCTTGCCCAAGGTTGCCACCATTTTTTGAGAAGGCATGGCGGACTTCTGCCACCGTACGAGTGCGGTTGTCGGTCATGCAGTCCACAACAACCGCAGCACCGCCGACCCCATAGCCTTCGTAGCGAATTTCGTCGTAGTTGGCTCCATCGGCACCACCTGCGCCGCGGGTAATCGCGCGCTGGATGTTGTCTTTGGGCATGTTCGCACCCATGGCCTTGTCCCAGGCCATGCGCAAACGTGGGTTTGCCTCGGGGTCTGCACCGCCTGCACGGGCTGCCACGGTGATCTCACGGATAATCTTGGTCCAGAGCTTGCCGCGCTTCGCATCCTGGCGACCTTTTCGGTGCTGGATATTGGCCCATTTACTGTGTCCGGCCATAGTTCCCTACAATTTGTCTTGATAATGGTTCATTTTACCTTGGCCGCGATATAAACTCGCCCCTCGGCATTGAATTTATGCCCCGAAACTTGTTTGTTTAACTATTGCTTTATTTCTTTCCGTCTGGAGCCTCCATGAGCAATCTCGTCAAAGCCATCCGCATCGAACAAAACGGCGGTCCCGAAGTCCTAAAACTGGTCGAAATCGAAGTGCCAGCTCCTGCTGATAACGAAATCACAATTCGTCAGCACGCGGCCGGTCTGAACTTCATCGACATCTATTTCCGCGACGGTCTCTACAAGAATCCGCTGCCACACGGCTTGGGTTTTGAAGGTGCGGGCGATGTGATCGCGGTCGGTA
>CAIYWO010000264.1 GCA_903929925.1 uncultured beta proteobacterium
TGGAGGCCGGCTTAGGATCGTTTTCTTGCATGGAATGTATAGCGTGGGCGTGCGAACGAATAGGGCAAGTGTAAGGCACGCGGCGTAGTTTGGCTTGGATGCCTGGCGATTGCTTTTTGGTGCAACGGACTTCTCTATAATCCTGTATGAATCGATCGCAAATGCGACATCTGGTCACAAGGTAAAAAATCATGATTTCAAAGATCGTTCCCGACTTAGCGGCGGCCATGGCGGGCATTCAGGATGGGGCGGTGGTTCTGATTGGGGGGTTTGGTGGTGCGGGTCAGCCGCATGAACTGATTGATGGCCTCATCGCTCAGGGCGCTCGGGAACTGACGATTGTCTGTAACAACGCGGGCTCTGGCGACACAGGCATCGCGGCGCTTCTGGCGGCCGGTCAGGTGCGTAAAGTCGTTTGTTCATTTCCGCGCCAGGCGGATTCGTATGTCTTTGATCGACTCTATCGGGCGGGCAAGCTTGAGTTAGAACTTGTTCCACAGGGAACGCTTGCTGAACGTATTCGTGCAGGCGGTGCAGGAATTGGTGGTTTTTTTACACGCACAGCCGTGGGCACAGAGTTGGCCGAAGGCAAGGAAGTGCGCCATATTGACGGCGATGACTACATCCTTGAGGCGCCAATTAGGGCGGATGTCGCCATTATCAAAGCCCATCGTGCGGATCGCTGGGGCAATCTGGTTTACCGCAAGACCGCTCGAAATTTTGGTCCTGTGATGGCGACGGCTGCAAAACTCACTATCGCCCAAGTCAATGAAATTGTTGAGCTAGGTGAGTTGGATCCAGAAGCCATCGTGACACCCGGTGTGTACGTTAAGCGCGTTGTAAAAATTGTAGGCGGGGCAAAATAATGAAACGAATTTCACGAGATGAAATCGCAGCACGCGTTGCACGCGATATTCCTGAAGGCGCGATCGTTAATCTAGGCATTGGTTTGCCCACGAAGGTCGCCAACTATTTACCCAAAGATAAAGATATCTTTTTGCAGAGTGAAAATGGCGTCTTGGGTATGGGACCTGCGCCGGCAGCGGGAGAAGAGGATTTCGATCTGATCAATGCGGGCAAGCAGCCTGTGACGTTGTTGCCAGGCGGAAGCTATTTTCATCATGCGGATTCCTTTGCAATGATGCGCGGTGGGCATCTTGATATCTGTGTGCTCGGGGCCTTTCAGGTTGCACGCAATGGCGATTTGGCAAACTGGTCAACGGGCGAGCCTGGGGCGATTCCTGCAGTGGGCGGAGCGATGGACTTGGCCGCCGGCGCAAGAGACGTCTTCGTGATGATGGAGTTACTCACCAAAGAAGGGGAGAGCAAGCTCGTTGAAAAGTGCACGTACCCGCTAACGGGATTGCGCTGTGTCTCACGCGTCTACACCGATGTTGCTGTCTTTCAGATTGAGCCGGGTGGTGTCGTGCGTGTGGTTGACGATGTCTCTGGCGCCGGTCAAGACGAGTTGCGACGTATGACTGGCTTAGACCTGGTTTTTTAATAGCGCTTTTTTAAAGCGCTATTCGTCGACTAGTTTGTTCAGGCGCTGAGCGTCTAGCTTGGCTGCCTGACCTTCGACTTTAGATCCCATTGATTCAATCGTTTGGCAGAGATGCGCAATGCGCGCATCTTGTTTTGAGACGTGGGTAATCAATTCATGCAAGGCTTTAACGAGTGGGTCCGCTGCGGCTGGGTCAACGGCATAGGCGTTAAACCCTGTTCCTTCAGCGGTGGGTGTTTTGGCAGGGCCCTTATCGAGCATCGCTTGAATGGGCGCTGCATCCCAATCTGAATCACACGGAGAGATCTTGGTGGATGTTGCTGGGCTTGGCGTCGCGACCACATTCGATTCGGTCGTGTTTGTTTGACCTACTTCAATAATGCGGGCTGGGTTGCCGACTGCGGTGGCACCAGCAGGGACCGGTTTGACGACAACGGCGTTTGAGCCGATGCGCGCCCCATCCCCTACGGTAAAACCGCCCAGCACCTGAGCGCCGGCACCCACGACAACGCCTTTGCCAAGTGTCGGGTGTCGTTTGGCACCCTTGTATAGACGGGTACCCCCGAGCGTGACACCTTGATAAATCGTACAGTCGTCCCCGATCTCTGAGGTCTCGCCAATCACGACACCAAAGCCGTGGTCGATAAACACCCGGCGACCGATGGTTGCGCCTGGGTGAATTTCAATCCCTGTGAGCATGCGACTCAGGTGGGACACCATCCGTCCGAGCCAGTAAAACTGAGCTTGCCACAAGCGATGCGCGAGTTTGTGCGCCATGATGGCGTGCAGACCGGGATAGCAA